>DMPB01000172.1:0-1861 GCA_003456175.1 Chitinophagaceae bacterium
GCCATGCGACAAAGTATTATTCCCGACGGAGCCGCTATGGAAAAACTCTGGAAAGCAAGAGAAAAACAATTGGAAAAAGTACTTATCAGCGCAGCACACATTAAGGGCAGTATTGAAGGCATAGCCGGCAGCGATGCTGTAAATTTAAATTTACTTGATGATGCTCCCGAAGATATATTGCTCGATAATTAACCACTACCCTTCTAACACCCAACACATTATCCAACCAGCAGCATGTGTAGTATAATGCACCGTTAACGCCACATCTATAGACGGATGAATGATAGCTGCTTGTATTTGTCCAGACGTATGCTGTGCAAACGGCATAACCCGCAACATTTCACTAAAATCAACCTCGCCAGTACCCAACCACTTAAACAAAGCCTCCTTAGCACTCCACAACAAGGTTAACAGCAAAGTTTGCTGTTCGGGCAAAAAACTATTCACCCAACGTAACTCTTGCGCATGCAAAAACTTGTGCTTAATACGATGCACCCTTTCGGTAACTATTTCAATATCAATACCAACACGCTGTTGCGTACTTACAATTGCAGCAGCATAATCGCCACAATGACTAATCGAAAAATGATACGCTTCATCGGGAAGATACGGCTTACGTGTATCGGCAATAGCAATTGCATGTAACGGAAAACTAGGCTGTAGGTACACTAATAACTGACGGCCTGCAAGATGCTGCAATCGTTTGTGCTTATGTGTAATCGTACGCTGCAAAGGCACTTCAAAAGCCGACTCCTCCTCCACAATATGCCATACTGCTAATTGCGTACTATCGTTGCAAATGGTATTTGAAATAACGGGCATAATACACTTACGTAAATGAAAAACAAAGAAACGGTCATTTATTGAGGTAAGAAATTGAATTAAGAAATTGAACTAATTACTAAAATTGCCGAAACTTGCAACCAAGTTGAAGTGTGCGACGCCACAAATGTTGCAACTCGTACTAAGTTAACATCCAAAGCATCTATTTAACATGATACTTTCAGATAGCCGAATTCTTGAAGAAATTGCCAAAGGAACCATTAAAATTGAGCCTTACCACCGAGATTGTCTTGGTAGTAATAGTTACGATGTACACCTAGGCCGATGGCTAGCCACCTATAAAAATCATGTATTAGATGCCAAGCAACACAACGAAATTGAATACTTCGAAATACCCGACGATGGGTTTGTGTTATACCCGCACGTTTTTTATTTGGGTGTAACCGCCGAATACACCGAAACACATGCACATGTGCCCTTTTTAGAAGGTAAGAGTAGCACCGGCCGCTTAGGTATTGATATTCATGCAACCGCTGGCAAAGGCGATGTTGGTTTTTGTGGTAACTGGACACTCGAAATTTCGGTAAAGCAACCGGTTAAGGTGTACCACGGTATGCCTATTGGCCAGTTAATCTATTTTCCGGTAGATGGCACCATTGAAGTAGCTTACAACCAAAAAAAGAATGCCAAATATAGTGGCCAACCCAACAAGCCCATTGAAAGTATGATGTGGAAGAATAAATTCTAACCATACATACACTAGCACCATTATAAATTCGCTTGAATATTAATTTGTACTGTAGGTTTAGGCTGTTGCACCCAAATAGTTGGGTGCTCATAATACACTACAGTTGGCTTACCCTTTAAAACTACACCACGAGGAAGTTTTTTAACAGCCACCCACTGCCCACCTTGCCAATAACCATACACGCCAGTAACGGTATTAAAATAAACTTGTTGTTGCGGGTAGTAATAGTACCTATAAGCTGCTTGTTTGGCTGCTTTTCCTTTATGTTTTCCATATGCTTTTGCATGTGGTGGCTGTGCTACGCCGGCTATGCTAACGCCTAGTAAAACT
>DMPB01000172.1:2098-4177 GCA_003456175.1 Chitinophagaceae bacterium
AAACTGCTCCGGTTAATAATAGATTTTTCATGGTTTACATTTACCGCAAGCCTTACTATAACCATGCCAAAACATGTTTCGATGTGCGGATATTTTGGTTTGTTGACGTTAAAAAACTTGCATTTTTTTATTTATTGCCTAACCTTGCAGCTATAATTACGGCTGCAACGGCGTGAGTATTAAGATATAGCAAGCACATTATGGCGAAAAATTTACTTATTGTAGAGAGCCCTGCAAAGGCTAAAACCATTGAAAAAATACTTGGGAAAGACTTTCAGGTGAAAAGTTGTTTTGGGCATATCCGCGACCTTGAAAAAGACGATATGGGTATCGACCTTACCAATAACTATCTACCACGTTATACCGTTCCCGACGATAAGCTGAAAGTGGTTAAAGAATTACGACAATTAGCAAAATCTTCGCAAGAAGTTTGGCTCGCATCCGATGAAGACCGTGAAGGAGAAAGCATCAGTTGGCACTTAGCCGAAGTTTTAGGCCTCGACCCTCGCACCACCAAACGAATTGTGTTTCACGAAATTACCAAACCTGCCATTCAAAAAGCAGTAGCTAATCCGCGTACCATTAACATGAACTTGGTGAACGCCCAACAAGCTCGCCGTGTGTTAGATCGCTTAGTAGGTTTTGAACTTAGCCCCGTGCTTTGGCGAAAGGTGGGCATGCAACGTAGTTTGAGTGCAGGCCGTGTGCAAAGCGTTGCTGTTAAATTAATTGTTGAACGAGAGCGAGAAATCAACACTTTTACTACAGAACATAGTTATAAAATAGAGGCTATCCTTACGGCAAATGATATCGCAGGCCGTACCGTTAACTTTAGAGCAGAAGGCCCTTCGAAACTGGCACAATTAAACGATGCTGCCAACTTTTTAAATAGTTGTAAAGGAGCTAATTACCAAGTAGCCGATGTGCAGGTGAAGCCTGCCAAACGTAGCCCTGCACCACCATTCACCACCAGTACACTGCAACAAGAAGCAAGTAGAAAATTAGGATACAGCGTAAGCCGTACCATGCAAATAGCACAAAAGCTGTACGAAAGTGGTTACATCACTTATATGCGTACCGATAGTGTGAACTTAAGCGAAACTGCAAGACAAGATATACGCAATGAAATTACACAAGCCTTTGGCGACAAGTATTTTCAACCACGATTTTACAAGAACAAAAATGAATCGGCACAAGAGGCACACGAAGCAATTCGTCCTACCTATATGGCCAATCATAGTATTGACGATGCCGACGGCAAGCGCCTCTACGAACTTATTTGGAAGCGAACCATTGCTTCTCAAATGAGTGAAGCAGAGTTTGAAAAAACCATTGCTAAAATTAACATCAGCACCAATAAAGAACAGCTAACCGCCACAGGCGAAGTGCTTAAGTTCGATGGTTTTTTAAAAGTATATTTAGAAGGCAAAGACGATGACGACGATAATGAAGAAGGTGGCATGCTACCTCCTTTAACACCGGGCCAATTAGTAGCCTTCAAACAAATGACCGCTACTGAAAAATTCACTCGCCCCAACCCTCGTTATACCGAAGCTAGCTTAGTTAAAAAAATGGAAGAGCTAGGCATTGGCAGGCCAAGTACTTACGCCCCAACCATTAGTACTATTTTAAAACGTAATTACGTTGAAAAGCGAGATAAAGATGGTCAGCAGCGCCAAGTGAATAAACTCACCCTAACGCCTAAAAACGAAGTAGAAAAAGAAATTTACACCGAAAACTTTGGTGCTGAAAAAGCCAAGCTATTTCCAACCGATTTAGGGCTGGTTGTAACCGATTTTTTAGATACCTATTTTAAGCGGATTATGGACTACAACTTCACCGCTAAAATGGAACACGAGTTCGATGAAATTTCTGAGGGCAAGTTACAGTGGAGCAATGTTATCGATAGCTTCTACAAGCCTTTTCATACCAATATTGAACACACGTTAGAAACAGCAGAACGGGCCAAAGGCGAAAGAGAACTCGGTGCCGATGCTGCCACTGGAAAGCGTGTAGTTGCACGTATGGGTCGTTATGGGCCTATGGTGCAAATAGGTGAGCAAACCGATGAAGAAAAAC
>DMPB01000172.1:4403-5100 GCA_003456175.1 Chitinophagaceae bacterium
GAGCAAACCGATGAAGAAAAACCTCGCTTTGCAAAACTTAAAGCCAACCAAAGTATCGAAACTATTACTTTGGCAGAAGCCATGGAATTATTTGAACTACCACGCACCCTCGGCATTTACGAAGGCCAAGAAGTGCAAGTGAATGTTGGTAGGTATGGGCCATACATTAAACTAGGCGACAACTTTATTTCTATCCCCAAAACAGAAGATTTACATAGCCTTGAGCTTGAAAAAGCAATTGAATACATTAAAGAAAAAGAACAGGTAGATGCTCCAATAGCCGTATACGAAGGCATGCCTGTAACTAAAGGCAAAGGCCGCTTCGGTCCGTTCATAAAATGGAATAGTTTATTCATCAATGTACCACGTGCTTACAACTTCGATGCTTTGTCGCAAAAAGATGTGAATGAACTCATTGAAAAGAAACTTGAAAAAGAAAGTAACCGTTTTATACAGCAATGGCCCGAAGCAAAAATTAGCATTGAAAATGGCCGTTGGGGCCCCTTTATACGCTTTGGTAAGCAAATGCTGAAGCTTGCTAAAAAAGACGACGGAACCAAATACACCAACGACGATGCTGCAACACTTACACTTGAAGCAGTGAAAGCCATGATTGAACTTGAACTCCCTGGTGCTTTCACCAAAAAAGCGGCTACTCCCAAAAAGGCAGCCGTAAAAAAAGCTGCTCCTAAAAAAG
>DMPB01000162.1:0-299 GCA_003456175.1 Chitinophagaceae bacterium
CCCCATAGCATATAACACATACCTTACGGTAAATACCTACCTGCCTAACCCAAACCGAATAAAACACATTTACGTAAGTGTTCTCAAAACAAAATACATACACATGAAGAACATTTTACGACACACGCTTGCAACTTTTAGCTTGGCGCTACTTTTAACAGCATGTAGCAAAAACGATGATGATACCGCTACCATGCCAATGAACCCTAGACCAAATGTTGTTTTTTATGCTCTTACAAGCAACAATCAAATTGCTAAATACAATGCTGCTACCGCAGAAATGGCCGATGCTACAATAA
>DMPB01000162.1:565-1337 GCA_003456175.1 Chitinophagaceae bacterium
AAAACTTATTGAGTATAGATTTCAGACCCGCTACCGGACAACTTTATGCACTTGGCAGTAGTAGTCGTTTGTACACAATTAACTTAATGAACGGGAATGCTACCCCTTTAGGTACAGCACCTTTTAGGCCCATGTTAAGTGGTACTGTTGCCAGTATTGACTTTAACCCAACTGTAGATAGAATTAGATTGGTTACCAATAGCGGCCAAAACCTGCGCCTTCACCCCGAACTTGGAACTGTTGTTGCTACCGATGGTGCTATCAATGGTGCTGCCAATGTAAGTATCACCTCTATTGCATACACCAATAACATGGCTGGTGCTGCTACCACTGAACTATTTAATATTGATCTTACCAATAAAAAATTATTCAAACAAAACCCTCCTAACGATGGCACTTTACAAGAGGTGGGCACCATCAATATTAACTTCAGTGGGCGTAGTGGGTTTGATATTAACGACGATAACAGTGTAATGCTTGCAACTTTTAATGTGAATGGTACCAATCAACTATATAGTATCAATTCCAGTAATGCCGCAGTAACCTATTTAGCTAACATCAATAATAACATTGTTGATATCGCAATACCTACCGCTGCTGTTGCTTATGCCATCAGTGAAATGGGGATGTTCCAAATTTTTAATCCCACAAAAGCCAATAGTGTTATTAATAAAAACATCACTGGCCTTGCTACGGGTGAAACCTTAATGGGTATTGACTTTAGGCCCGCTAACGGTCAGTTATATGGCATTGCAACCAATGGCATGGGCAT
>DMPB01000162.1:1609-2973 GCA_003456175.1 Chitinophagaceae bacterium
TACAGGTGCGGCTACGGCTGTAGGTATGGGCTTTGCACTAAATACCAGCAGCACGGCTATTGGCTTCGATTTTAACCCAACAGTAGATAGAATTAGACTGGTTACTAACAGCGGACAAAACTTGCGACTTAACCCTAACGATGGTACCATTGCTGCAACCGATGCCAATATTAACCCGGGCACACCTATGATTCATGGAGCTGCTTATACCAACAATTTTGCTGGAGCTACTAGTACAGTTATGTATGTAACTGATATGAGCAAATTGTACCGTCAAGACCCGCCCAACAATGGCACTTTAGTAGAAATTGGCAACCTTGGTATTATGGCCGATAGCCAGAACGGATTTGATATTGGCGGTATGAGTAACATGGCCTTTGCCTTATTTAGTGTGGGCAATAGCCACCGTGTATACAGCATTAATTTAAATTCAGGAGCCGCCACTGCAGGTATTGAATATCCTAACAAGGTAAGAGCAATGGCAGTAGGCTTAGGCTTCTAACAAGCTGTAGCATTACCTTCATACGATCATGGGCTCGCCTTCGGCGAGCCCATGATCGTATGAAATTGAACATCATACCTTACGGTAAATGATTATTCGAAAAACTACCATAACACATCTGCATACGCAGGCGTTTTATCAAACACTGCTTTTGCATACGGACAAAGCGGCATTATTTTCAAGTGCTTTTCCCGAGCAAAATCAACCGCTGCTTGCACCAATGCTTTACCATAACCTTTGCCCTCAATGCCCTCGTACACTTCGGTATGTTCAATAATAAACTTATCGGTGCCAGCATATACAAAATCCATCAAGCCAACTTCTTTGTTACCATCGTAGGCGAGCCAGCGGCCTTTTTTACCATCATCGTGTAAGGTTGTATGCATCATGGTTTATTTTTTGCGTTTCATATTTACCGTAAGGTACAGTACTTAACTTGCAAAGAATATTAATTTTATGAACTTGATATGAAGTCTATGAAATGGTTAATTATTGTAGCAGGACTGTTACTGCCTGCTTTTGTGATAGCACAATACAGTGCTCGTATTGTTGTGAGTGATGTGGCTACTAAAAAGCTCGACGATTTATACATTGCAGGAAGCTTTAATAATTGGCAACCAAGAGAAGAAAAATATAAACTCAAACCTTTCGGTAAAGATAGAAAAGGCATTGTACTGAAAGATTTAGCACCTGGAATTTATGAGTTTAAAATTACTAGAGGTAGTTGGCTTACTGTTGAGTCTAAAGACAATGGCGATGAGTTGAACAACCGCAGCTTTGCCATTACCGATGCCGATGGGCGCTACCATTTCGAAGGCGTCGTGCCCGGCACCCACGTGGTGCAGGTGGCGCGGATGACTCT
>DMPB01000162.1:3172-4808 GCA_003456175.1 Chitinophagaceae bacterium
ATTGCTGGCTTTAAAGACGATTTTCCGCGTAAGCCCATCCCTAACACTGCGTCGGCTCAGGTTCATTTGATAGATTCGGCATTTCAAATACCGCAATTGCAACGTACACGTGCTATTTGGGTGTACTTACCTAAAAGTTATAACGTTACAAAGGGCAAAAATTACCCTGTTTTATACATGCACGATGCTCAAAACCTCTTTAACCTGCAAACAGCACCTAATGGCGAATGGGGTGTTGATGAATGCCTTGATAGCTTACAACGTTTAACTGGTAAAGAATGTATCGTAGTTGGCATTAATCATGGGAATGATAAACGACTTACAGAATATAACCCTTACGATCATACACAGTTTGGTAAAGGCGAAGGCAAGCAATACCTCAACTTCATAGTAACCACTTTAAAACCTTATATCGATAAAACTTATCGTACCAGAAAAGATGCCGCAAGCACGGCCATTGCTGGTAGCAGTATGGGAGGTGTTATTAGCCTTGCTGCTATGGTACAACACCCTACGGTTTTTGGAGCAGGCGGTATTTTTTCACCTGCCTTTTGGGTTGCACCACCACTGTACACCGATGTAACGAATGCAAATTGGAAAACACAACAACCACGCTTTTACTTTTACGCCGGTGGTAGAGAAGGTAACAATCCGGAAGTAATGGTAAAAGATATGGATGAGATGGTAACAGTGCTTGAAAAAAAGGCACAATACGATATTCGCCGAGTTGTTAATCCGCTTGGGCAACATAATGAAAAGGCTTGGCAGCAAGAATTCGACGATTTTTATCGTTGGTTAAGCAGCCGTTGGTAAGCTTCATTGCAGCAATTACCTTCGCAGTATGAATATTGCATTTGAAGCGAAGCGTGTTTTTAACAATGGTACCGGTTTAGGACACTACAGCAGAACTTTAATAACAAGTTTAGCCAATAACTTTCCAGAACATACGTACTATTTGTTCACGCCTCGTACATCTGCTATGTTCAGTACTAATGCATTCACCAATATGCATACTGTTACTCCATCGCAATGGTTACATCAGCGTTTTAAAAGTGCATGGCGTAGCAGCTGGGTAAAAGCCGATTTACGTAAGTATAACATTGAACTGTATCATGGCCTTAGCCATGAGATACCTCTAGGTATTCATAATACTGGTATCAAATCGGTAGTAACCATGCACGATATTATTCATGAACGCTACCCCGAGCAGTATAACCCAATTGATGTTCGTATTTACAGGAGTAAATTTAAATATGCTTGTAAGTATGCCAATAGGGTAATTGCCATTAGTGAGCAAACCAAAAACGATTTGATTACTTGGTATAAAGTTCCTGAACAGAAAATATCAATCTGTTACCAGAGTTGTAACCCCGCTTTTGGAAATAACATTAATACCAACGAGAAAATACGTATTCAACAAAAATATCAATTACCACCACAGTTTTACTTATATGTTGGTTCTATTATTGAACGTAAAAACTTGCTCACTATTTGTAAGGCACTAACACAACTTCATAACAATATTCCGCTGGTTGTAATTGGCAAAGGCGATAGCTATGAAAAACAAGTACAACAATTTGTGCAAGAACACCAACTTACCCAACGTGTAATTTTTTTATCGCATACAGATGCTGCA
>DMPB01000162.1:5048-5218 GCA_003456175.1 Chitinophagaceae bacterium
CAAAAGATATTGATTTTGTTACAGCGAAAGACTTCCCTGCCATTTATAAACAAGCATTATGCATGATTTACCCCAGCATTTTTGAGGGTTTTGGCATTCCGGTATTAGAAGCTTTAACGGCAGGCACTCCGGTTATTACAAGCAATATTAGCTGCCTGCCCGAAGCCGGT
>DMPB01000162.1:5468-6118 GCA_003456175.1 Chitinophagaceae bacterium
GATGCTGCTATTTATGTCAATCCATTTGAGGTAAGCGATATGGTTCAAGCAATGGAAGCGGTGGCCAACAATGCAACACTTCGTACCGAAGCTATTGCTAAAGGCTACATTCATGCACAAAAATTCACGCCACATGCTTGTGCAGCCGAAGTAATGAAAGTTTATCAACAAACAATGTCTACCTAATAACATGCAAGCACAACTGTTAGAACAGCATCTGCTTACACTGAAGCAAGGTCATTTAATTACACTCACTAGCACACTTGGTACCATTTCGGCCTGCTTAGAATCTACTTTGGCACACCTTACGGTAAATGATACTCATCAATTATATACTTGCGTTATTAGTGATGAACGTACTATACTACAATATATTACCAACCCTGATTTAGCAGCTTTCGATTGGTTGGCACTACAGCATAAACCTACGGCACTAGTGTATAACGACTTTTTACTAGATACCAATGTTAACATCAAGGCTTTAGGTGTTTGGCTTCCTGATAATGATGACGCTTTGCGCTACATAGCTAAACGCCTACGCGAGCCTATATTTATATTCCACCATAGTGAAGATGAATTGCATACAATAATTCCCACCTTACAATATGTACAGTGGAACAATGGTGAGGCTGCATTACATTTACCGTAAG
>DMPB01000162.1:6349-7867 GCA_003456175.1 Chitinophagaceae bacterium
GGCTGCATTACATTTACCGTAAGGTAATAAAAAGAAAATCGGTGCTACTTATTAACAGAAGTAGCACCGATTTTTTTATATGCTAAAAGCAACTTATTGCGTTATAACTTAACAATACGCAACGTGCCGTTTGTGGCTCGTAAGTAATAAATACCAGTTGGATACGCAGCCATATTAATTTGGAAATTAGTACTTGAAGGCTTTACTGATTGTAATACTATGCCTTCACTATTAACCAGTGTAAACTGCTCTTGTAACAATGTTGGATGAATGCTTACCAATAAAACATTGCTTACTGGATTGGGTGACACTTGCACCTGCACTTTATCATTAAACTTAATGGTTATTACACGGCTATAGCTGTATTTACCATCAATATCTGTTTGTTTGATACGATAAAAGCTATTACTAACATCGCTTACGGTGTATGCATAAGCATGCAAGCCACTACCCTTTGCATCAACAGTGGCAATAGGTTTGAAAATAGCACCATCTTTACTATGCTCTATTATATAGCTACTAACATTGTATTCTTGTACTTTCCAACTAATGCTAGTTTCATTTTTATTGATGATACTTGCATTAACACTTAACCATTGTACGGGTAATGTTCCGCTACATGCTTCTAACACACCTGGAGAAGCTTTTAATTCGATACTATTAATAATAGTTCCAAGTGCCATTGTAGATGCACTCCAATTGGTTGAAACTGCATTATCGCTACTAGGGTCGCATAAAATCAAAGAAGCTCCATTGCCTCCTGCCGCTGCATTCCATGAACTATTATAACTTACAGAATCTAAAGTTTCATCTGCAGTACCTAAAATTTTTAAAGCAGTACCAGTATTTGAAAGACCCGAAACAGAGGTAACCTGTATGGGTGTATAACTCATATTATATTGTCTGCGAACAGCGTTCGGATTACCTATAGCAATAACCATAAGCCGATTAGACAGCAAATTAGTATCGGTAGCAAATGTTAAACGTTTAGCGCCACCGTAAAAGATAGAGTGGTTACGGAGATTAACAGTATTAGCACCAGCATTATAAATTTCTATAAACTCTAATGAATCCGTTCCTGACTCGGGCGGATTAAACATAATTTCTGAAATAACTAGTTGTGCTTTGGCTGTAAAGCTTAATACCAATACTGTCAATAAAGCAAGTATTTGTTTGGTCATAAGTTAGGTTTTGATGTAAAAATAATTATAAAATTAAAACAGCCTTTACATACAAATAATTTAATTGTTATCAATTCATTTGAATAGAAGAAATGATTATTTTCAACCAATCAATAAAACATTACACCCATGTTCGACAGTTTAGGATTACCCTCTGAAGGTATTGCCATACTGCTAGGTATTTTGGCATTTGCATTAGCTATTGGCCTCACAGTCACTATCTTTTACATTCTTACCTTACGCAATTGTCTGCGCCAAGTACGACCAGAAAATAGAAGATTCGAACCAAATAATACTTGGCTATTGTTGATTCCTTTATTTTCATTGGTGTACAACT
>DMPB01000162.1:8120-8287 GCA_003456175.1 Chitinophagaceae bacterium
TTGTGGTAAAAGGCATTAGTGAATCGTTACGAAACGAGTACGAGCAATTAGGCGAAAGTCCAACAACAGCACCCACGTATCAAATAGGCTTATCATACGCCATTGCAAGCTGCTTAACCTGGGTACCTATGGTTGGCTCCTTCATTGGTATTGGAGCTTTTGTATTA
>DMPB01000162.1:8531-9550 GCA_003456175.1 Chitinophagaceae bacterium
ATTCATCATTTACTGGGTGCAGATACACGGGCACAAAAACAGAATTGCAACACTACAAATGCAATATCAAACCAACAATGATAACGGAGAACATATTTTATAGTTGCCCTATATGCATCAACTTCATACTATAAAAAATCCCCATCAAATGATGGGGATTTTTATTTTAAAATATGTTTTACCTTACGGTAAATATTACTTCACTTCTTCAAATTGAGCATCTTCAACAGTATCGTTGCTATTACTAGCACCTTGTTGTGTTTGTTGAGCACCAGCTTCGCCACCTGCTGCTTGTTGTGCCTTGTAAATTTCTTCACTGGCGGCAGTCCAAGCATTATTCATTTCCGTAAGGGCAGCATCTACGGCAGCAACATCTTGACTTTTATGCGCTTCTTTCAACTTTGTTAGCGCATTTTCAATAGGTGCTTTTTTATCGGCAGGAATTTTGTCGCCAAATTCCTTCAACTGCTTCTCTGTTTGGAAAATTAAGCTATCGGCCTGATTGATTTTTTCAACTTTTTCACGAGCAGCTTTGTCGGCAGCTTCGTTGGCTTTAGCTTCAGCTTTCATCTTCTCTACTTCTTCTTTACTTAAGCCACTACCCGCCTCAATACGAATCTTTTGTTCTTTACCAGTGCCCTTGTCTTTTGCACTCACATGTAACATACCATTCGCGTCAATATCAAACGTTACTTCAATTTGAGGTACACCACGTGGTGCTGGCGGAATACCATCTAAGTTAAAGATACCCAAACTCTTATTTTGGTTGGCCATTGGGCGCTCACCTTGTAATACATGAATTTGTACACCAGGCTGGTTATCGCTAGCAGTAGAGAATACTTCTGTTTTTTTGGTAGGGATGGTTGTGTTGCTAGGTATCATGGTTGTCATTACGCCGCCCATGGTTTCAATACCTAAGCCAAGCGGAGTTACATCAAGTAACAACACATCTTTCACCTCACCAGTTAATACCGCACCTTGAATAGCAGCACCTACAGCCACCACCTCATCGGGGTTAA
>DMPB01000162.1:9780-9907 GCA_003456175.1 Chitinophagaceae bacterium
CCACCACCTCATCGGGGTTAACACCACGGTTAGGCTTTTTGCCAAAAAACTTTTCTACAATTTCTTGTACTTTAGGTATACGCGTACTACCACCAACTAAAATTACCTCATCAACATCGCTGGTACG
>DMPB01000162.1:10078-11410 GCA_003456175.1 Chitinophagaceae bacterium
TAGGAATGCGTGTAGAACCACCTACCAGGATCACTTCATCGATCTGTGCGGTTGAGTAACCGGCATCTTTCAATGCAGCTTCACAAGGACGTAAGCAACGTTCAAATAAGTTATCGCTTAGTTGCTCAAACTTAGCACGGGTTAATTTTTTCACCAAGTGCTTAGGCACACCATCTACAGCTGTAATGTAAGGGAGGTTAATTTCAGTTTCTGAAGAAGAACTAAGTTCAATCTTAGCTTTTTCAGACGCTTCTTTTAAACGTTGTAATGCCATTGGATCTTTGCGAAGGTCAATAGCTTCATCAGCTTTAAACTCATCTGCTAACCAATCCATAATTACTTTATCAAAATCATCGCCACCTAAGTGTGTATCACCGTTAGTGCTCTTAACTTCAAATACGCCATCGCCCAACTCAAGAATAGAAATATCGAATGTACCACCACCTAAGTCGAATACAGCAATTTTTTGATCTGTGTTCTTTTTATCTAAGCCATAAGCTAAAGCAGCAGCAGTAGGCTCGTTAACAATACGGCGTACCGTTAAACCAGCAATTTCTCCAGCTTCTTTAGTTGCTTGACGCTGTGCGTCGTTAAAGTAGGCAGGAACTGTAATAACAGCTTCAGTTACTTCTTGACCTAAATAATCTTCTGCAGTTTTCTTCATTTTCTGCAACACCATCGCACTAATTTCTTGTGGCGTATATAGGCGGCCATCAATATCAACACGTACGGTGTTATTGTCGCCTTTAGCTACTTTATAGCTCCAATGGCTAATTTCTTCTGTAACCTCATCGTACTTACGCCCCATAAAACGCTTCGCACTCATAATGGTGTTCTGGGGGTTGGTAATTGCCTGACGCTTTGCAGGATCACCTACCTTGCGTTCACCATTTTTCATAAAAGCTACTACCGATGGCGTAGTTCTACGACCTTCATCGTTGGCAATTACAACAGGCTCGTTACCTTCCATTACAGAAACGCAACTGTTTGTTGTACCTAAATCTATACCAATAATCTTTCCCATAATATGCTGATTGTATTCTAAAATCTGTTTGACAAGAGCAACTAATGTGCCACGCAATTGACACATGCAATTTTGACAGCAACCTTCAATTTACTTACGTAAATGCACCTAATTTGTCGGGAAGAAGGTGGTTTGTACGCCATTTTTTCTTTTACCGTAAGGTTATTCTTAGCATAACGAACATAAAACAATGCAGTACCTTATTTTTGACAAAATCAATTGCTGTATGAAGGTTCCTAGCATGGCAGAAATGATGGCCAATGGCGAAACGCCCGATATTTTGTTTTGGGTAGGTTGTGCCGGCAGCT
>DMPB01000021.1 GCA_003456175.1 Chitinophagaceae bacterium
AACTTACATTTACCGTAAGGTGAAGACAATCACATAAATATGTGAAATACTACACCAGCTTATCTTTAAAAGCTTTAGCCACAGCTTCGCCTTTACTATTCACATGTAATTTTTCGTATATTTTTTTGATATGACTACGCACAGTATCAATGGCTATAAACATTTCTGCTGCAATCATTTTATAGCTATAACCATTTACTAATAATTGCAATACTTGCTTTTCTCTATCGCTTAAATTATAGTCTTCGCTTTTTTCATTGTTCATTTGCGAAAACATTTTCAACACTTGTGTTGCTACTGATGCAGTCATAGGAGCACCACCTGTTTGTGCCTCGCTGATATACTCTAGTAATTTTGTTGGCGGAGTTTTTTTAAGTATATACCCATTAGCGCCCGACTTAATAGCTTCAAATACATTTTTGTTATCATCGAAAACAGTAAGCATTACAATTTTCACATCGTTATTGCTTACACGAATTTTTTTGAGTGCTTCTATTCCCGTCATCCCAGGCATATCAATATCCATTAATACAACGTCTGGTTGCCATACTTGAATTTCCTCTACAGCGTTCGTGCAGTTTTTAAAACTCGCAAGCACAGAGAATCCTTCACTACCATCAATTAGCATGGTTAGACCTTCTCTTAGCTGAGGATTATCTTCGTATATCAATATTTTAATCATATCGTTGTGTTAGGATATTATTAACAAAGTTGCAAGGTTTTGAAACACCAATGTATCACATATTCATGTTATCCTAATCCTCTACCTCCTGTTAATACTTTATAGAAATTAGGCGTTAACTTACGTAAAAGATTCGCTATCAATAAAGCCAAAGCAATAGTAATTACAGAGGCTAAAATATATACAATTATTCTTTTATAAATTAAGCCTTGTAATACACCTAATAACCATGTAGATAAATATACCAGAAAGGGTACATGAAAGCCATAAATGAAAAATGAAAACTGCGATGCAGCAACAAAACGCTTATTTCGCATACATTTATACACGATTGCATCGGCACCATACCAGACAGTTAATACACCTGTAAATACTGAGATATAATACAATAAGTGAAATACAACTTGTAAGGGAATAACCCTAGCATACTCGGCAAGTTCAAAAGCCATAAATGTTTTAATAATATTAACTCCGAAGTATACAATTGCCACAAATGGAATATCTAGCCATTTAGGCTTTCGCTCCAGTGAGAAATTATTTTTCTGCAACCAAACACCTAATGAAAAACATAGCAAGCCTTGGCCCTCGATAATAAAATTGAAGTCTATAACCCATAAGCCTAATGTAACTGGAACAATGGCCCATAGATATCCTTTCACCACAATCCATCGAATAACTGGATAAAAGAGATTGTAAAAGAAAAGAGAACGAATAAACCATAGTTGAAATGCTGGCGGTGTTAATAACCAACGAGATATAATACCCCACCAACTTAAATTTTCATAGGGAATATTCTGACCTTGCTGATCTATTTCTGCACGATAAACAATATCGGCTGTATAACTGAAGCGTTGTAACAAGAAGGTAAATAATAGTGAAAATAAACTCCATAAAAAAAAAGGCACTAATAGTGTTTCAAAACGCTTCTTTATTTGAGCAGTATAACTTCGACTATCTTGATAAGCAAATAAAAAACCTGAAATAATAAACAATATCGGCAACCTGAAACGGAGCAACCCATTTGCGAACAAGTACTCTGTAAAAGCAGTGAAGGTTAAAGGCTCACTTACAAAAGTAGAAGGCATTAAGTAACCATTCTCTAAGTTGTAAGCATGTACCAATGTAAGTAGTGCAATACATACAAATGAGTAGAATCGAAATTTTAAACTTAACGTTCTTGTCATGTTTAAGGATGTATTACACTAAAGGAATTAGAAATGTTAATATTGTACCATTACCTTTTGATGATTCGATAAGGCACTTACCGGCAAGACCTTGCATGCGTTTTTGCATGTTACCTAATCCATTGCCAGTATCGGCTGAGGCTACATCAAAACCAATACCATCGTCGGCAACTATAATGCACAATCTCCCACTTTGTAGTTTTATATCTATATTCACTTTTGATGCTGATGCATACTTGGCAATGTTATTAACAGCCTCCTTCACAACAAGGAAAATATCTCTCCGCTGCTCCATATTTAACCGAATTGACAACACGGCTTCTTCTACTTCAAAGTGAATATCTACATCTTTAGCTTCTAATACACTCGTAGCAAACTCACGCATCCTAGCTACAATTTTTTCCATACTATCGTTAGCAGGTTTAATGGCCCAAACGATATCGTCCATAGCTTCCATCATGCGCTGGCTATTCTCACTTATTTTTTTTATGAACTCAGCTGTTTTAACAGGATCAGTTTGCATTTTAGCTTTAGCCATAGCACTTAAGATATTGATGGTGCTCAGCGTACTACCCATATCGTCATGTAAGTCTCTTGCTACTCTATTACGCAGCTTTTCTACATCGAGCAATCTTTTAACTCGTAAAGAGTGTATTAAGTATAATAATAAAGTAACAAAGAATAGAATCGTACTAAAGAACCAACCTGTTTTCCAAAAAGGTGGTGCTACTTCTATTGGAATACTTGTTACCGCCGTAGTACTAATACCATCGTTACTGCGTGCCTGTACTTCGAAAGTATATTTACCGTAAGGTAAGTAATCGTAACGGGCTAATAATAATGCGTTATTAGCCATACGCCATGTACTATCATACCCCTTTAAACGATAATAATATCGTAACTTATCTACTTGTTGATAGCTAAGTACTGCAAAGCTGATACTAATACTATTTTGATCGCTATGCAAAGCAACTCTAGGATGTGCTAATAATGAATCTACCAAATAATATCGATTATTGATTCTAAAATCGGTAACTGTTACATCTGGTAATTGTATTTTATTAGCAAAGGCAGCCGGCGTAAAAACTAGCAATCTATTACTTCCGCCGAAAGCAATAGATGTATGTGCAACATTTGTTGATGCCACGAATTTTTGTGGATCGATAACGCCATCTTTTCCACTATACTTTGCGAAACTTTTATTTCGAAAATCGTAGCTGCAGAGGCCTTGTGCTGTAATTATCCAAACTCTTTGTTGATGATCAATTTGAAAAGTAGTGATGCTATTGCTTGGCAACCCTTGTTCCATACCAATATGCTCAAATTGCTCGGTTTGAATATTGAGTAAGCTTAGCTTATTGTTAGCAATAATCAATGTATTATCATTGAGCCAATCAATTTGCTTAACACATTCATGTATAAACCAGCAGTAGCAGACTTGGTATAATGTTTTACTATTTTACCAGACTTACTATCTATCCGATATAAACCTTTATCATGTGTAGCCACCCACAAGTAACCTTGCTTATCTGCTAGTATTTGATAAATAATTGTACCACATTGAAATAATGTAGTATATGCTTTGTTAGTGTACTTGATGATTGTACCACCTTGAGTTCCTAAATAAACAACACCATCATTAGTTTTAATGATAGAACGAATAGTTTTACCTTGAGTTTCTGGAATATATTTTTCTTGTAACTGCTGCTTAGCAACATTATAAATACCAAGCCAGCCAAATTGTGCTCCAATCCAAATTTCTTTTGTATTCACAAAAGCAGCAAACCAATTCATGGCTAGATTTCTGTGCTGCTTCTCATCCGTAATATTTTTTATACTTAAATTATCTTGCTTTAGCTGTATTAGCTTAATACCAGAACCCCAAGTGTTCAATAAAAAAGTACTATCGGCAATAGGTGTTATTGCGGTAGCTTCTAATCCATCAGAAAGACCAATATTTAATAAATTATAATTGATAGCTGCAGCATAATACAAACCATCATCGGTGCTTACCCATATACCTCTTTCTCTATCTTCCATTACATGTCTAACACCTTCGTAACGAATACCATAGTTATCTAAATGCTTACTGTAATGCAACGCAATACCTTGTTCAAAAGGCAAGTAGCTCAACAGCGTATTCAAGCCGTAAAACCATAAAATACCATCATTCGTTTCAGTGATATTTCCTACTTCGCGGTACCTGATAGCCGATGCTGCCCAACCGGCTGTATCTTTCAAATAAATATTTCTTTCAGCATCGTAACAATGAAGTATGGGTGATCCACCGCCATATATTGGCCAATTCACAATCCAATAGCGTTGCTTATGATCTATATGCATTGTTACATTAGCTTCGTTTAGTCGCTTTTGCGCTAACACCTTCCAGCCCATAGGATTATAGTGCTTCGAATAAACACGTTTCGTTGCTACATCGTACACGGCTAAGCCACTATCACAACTTAGCCAATATCTATGCTTTGCCGTGTCTATGAACATAGAATTGATTGTCCAATTATAAGGTGCTTTTACAGGGCCTAGTTCTTCAAACTGAAACTTTTTTCTATTATAGATAAGAATGTTGGCATAGCGAGTAATACGTAAGAATATATTACCACGGTGGTCTGTTTGAACTACATAATCGGCTCTTGGCCATATTGCTTGCTTATGAATAATTTTAATAGGCGTGTAGGTATACGACTTGGTATTGAAAATACCGAACTCTCTTAGTACGCCATAATTCAATAACAACATACTATCATTCACACCTATAATTTGTGTAACGGCATCGTTCGGCATAGTATGTGTACCTCTTGCCGATATATATACAAACTTACTACCATCAAAACGTTCTAAATGATCGGCCGTACCCACCCAAATAAAACCTTTTGCATCTTGAAAGGTGCAGTTCACAGAAGTGCTCGACAAGCCATTAGCTTGTGTATAACGCGTGAAATGAAAATACTGCTTACTCTGCTTTTGGGCAGCGACTTGCAAGGCTATAACAGTAGCCAACAACAGCAGTAAGTGTTTGTACATATAACAAAACTAACAGTAAGCATTGTTATACCTTACGGTAAATGACAAAATCACATGTTTATGTGATGCTACCGTAATAACCAAGGTTGTAATGCCTCAGCTATATGGCGGTTATTGCTCAACCGAGGAAGCTTGTTTTGCCCACCTAGCTTGCCAATACTCTTCATATACTCAATAAAACCACCCTGCTTTACTGGCGTTACCACCAAGGTTTGTAAAATGTTACCGGTAATTAAATCATCGTAGTATACATTCTTTTGCCGTAAGGCCGTTTCTATTGTTGTGGCAAATGCAGCCATATCAGCGGGTAGGGTTTCAAATTCAATAAACCACTCATGGTAACTTTTACCATCACCTTGCTGCACCATAGGAGCTACAGTGAACTCAACCACATTAGCACTATGGGCTTCAATCGCTTGTTTCATTGCATACTCTACCTCTTCACCAATAACATGCTCGCCAAAGGCGCTGATGTAATGCTTAATTCTACCACTTACTACCAGTTTGTAAGGGTTAGTGCTGATGAACTTAACAGTATCTCCAATATTATATCCCCATAAGCCGGCGTTACTGTTAATGATTAATGCGTAGTTTTCTCCTACTTGTACGTCTTTTAGCCAAATACGTTTCGGATTTGGCTTATCTACTTCGTTCAATGGTATAAATTCAAAGAAAATACCCGAGTTGGTATTAAGTAGCAGGCCAGGTTCTTTTTGGCTATCTTGAAATGCAAAAAAGCCTTCCGATGCCGGGAACAATTCTATGGTATCTATTGGCTTACCGATGGTAGCCATCAGTTTGGCTTTATAAGGCTCAAAGTTTACGCCACCTTGCACCATCACAGAAAAGTTTGGAAACAATTGAGCAATTGTTTTTCCACTTTTTTGTACGAGTCTGTCAAAATACATCTGCATCCAAGGCGGTATGCCGCTAATTAGCGTCATGTTCTGATGAATGGTTTCAGCAACAATAGCGTCAAGTTTAGTTTCCCACTCTTCAATGCAATTGGTTTCGTAACTAGGTAGTTGATTTGAACGTAAGTACTTTGGCACATGGTGATTAACAATACCGCTCAATCGCCCTGTAGGAATACCTCCCACTCTATCAAGTATAGGGCTACCACTTAAAAAAATCATTTTTCCACTAGCAAAATCATAGTTACCTGTTTCGGCCATATAACATAGTAAAGCATTGCGTGCGGTATCTATATGATTGCTAATACTATCTTTTGTGATAGGTATATATTTTACACCACTAGTGGTACCACTAGTTTTTGCAAAATAAATGGGCTTGCCACGCCAAAGAATATTTTCCTTTCCTTCCTTAATTTTCTCTATATAAGGTTTTAACTGCTCATAATCGCGGATGGGCACTTTTGTGGTAAATGCGTCATAGTTAGCGATTTGGCTAAATTCATGATCTTGACCAAACAATGTTTTTTGTGCCTGCTTTATAAGCTGCTTAAAAATTTGCTCTTGATCTGTAAGGGCATTAGCCTTGTTCCGCTGCGTCTTATTATATATGTAACTGGCAAATGGCCTTGCTAACAGAGATTTTAAGTTCATACTAAGTATGTATATCGCACAAATGTAACGTGCCGCATGTGGTTTAAAAACCTAATT
>DMPB01000009.1 GCA_003456175.1 Chitinophagaceae bacterium
TGCTATTATCGGTACTTGGCAGCCAGCCGAAAAGTTCGACTTCAAACAAGGTGTTCGCTTTTCAATGACCATGAATGGCAATACTGTACAACAAGGTAACAGTAACGATATGTTGTTTAACGTACCCGAGATCATTGCGAATATTTCACAGTACTTTTCGCTCAATATTGGCGACCTCATTTTTACTGGAACACCCGCTGGGGTTGGCGAGTGTGTTGTTGGCGATACATTTGTTGGCTACTTAGAGTCTCAACAGGTATTTGACCTTACGGTAAAATAAAACGCAGTAATTGATAAATATATACATCTTACCGAAAGCCTCTGTAATAGAGGCTTTTATCGTTTACATTAGTCATCTAATACAAATACTTATGCGATATACTTTGAGCTTACTCTGCGGATGCTTGCTCACCATAACAGCATGGTCGCAAAATAAAAAGCCACTTGATCATAGCGTATATGATAGTTGGCAAAGCTTAGGTGAACGTGCCATCAGCAATAACGGACAGTGGATGGTATATAGCGTGAATGTGCAAGAAGGCGATAATATTTTATACATTCAGCATCCTACCACTAAGTACCAATACATCGTTCCGCGTGGTTATGGTGCTGTTATTACTACCGACAACAATTTTGTGATATGCAAAATTAAGCCAACTTATAAAGAACAACGTGAGGCTCGTATCAAAAAGAAGCGTTCCGATGAAATGCCGAAAGATACACTAGCCATCATTGCACTAAACGATGGTAAAGTTTCGTATGTGGATAAAATTGCACGTGTTAAGTCGTTCGCAATTCCAGAAAAGTATAATGGCGAGCAAGCATTATGCCTTACCTACTTACTAGAAAAAGCCGAAGCCAATAGAGCCACAACAAAGCCAGTCATGCCCGATAGTAGTACTAGGGTAGCACAAATGCAACGCATGGCCGATAGCTTACAGCGTGTTGCCGATAGTGTACGTAAGCAACTAACATTGGTTCAATCGCAAGGCTGGCAAGCAATTGCAAGTAGCAAAGAAAATAGCAGAAGTACAAGACCAACCACTCCATCACAAGAGCCAGTAGAAGAAGGTACAGATTTAGTCATCAGAAATCTAGTTACAAAAAAAGAGTGGACGGTAAGCTTAGTGAGTGAATACACATGGCACCCTTACGGTAAATATTTAGCTATAGAAACAACACGAAAAAATAGCGACACCTTAAAACAAGCCATGGTACTACAATATGCCTTTACCAATGATACATGGCAGTTAGATACACTATTGGTCAAGTTCAATGATGCTAAAAATTATACTTATGCAGACTATACCCATCAACTCGCTTTTCTAGCTGAGCGTGATAGTGCTAAAAAAGAAAGTCAAAAGTTTTATGGTGTATGGCTAGCGCCGCAGGGTAGTAAAGCAACTTTATTAGCACATAAGAATAGCAGCAAAATCAATCAAGGATGGAGTATTAGCGAATATGCTAATTTGAACTTTAGTGCTAATGGTAAGCGTTTGTTCGTAGGAACGGCGCCAATATTGCCACCTAAAGATACTAGCCTGCCAGAGTTTGAGCGAGTAAGTGTAGATGTATGGCATTATCAAGAAGATCAATTACAAACACAACAGCTATTTAACTTACAACGCGATTTGAGAAGAAGCTATCTAGCTGCCATAGATCTTAACACCAAAGAGTTAGTGCAACTTGCCGATAGTACCCTACGTTATTTAGAGCCAGCTGCCGAAGGTAATAGCAATCATTATTATGCAGTTTCCGATACAGGTCGTAGGGTTGCTGGTCAATGGCAAGGTTACGTGTTTCAAGATGTATATTATGTGAATGCACTTACACAACAAAAAATCTTATTAGCGAAAAATTTTAAGGGTAATGTTTGGGTGAGCTATTCTGGTAACTACGCATTAATGTATAACGAGGTTACTAAAAAGCATGTAGGATTTAATGCCCTTACGGGTAAATTAACTACTGTAGCAACAGACATTCCATTCCCTCTGTACGACGAGGAGAATGATGTACCTGATCATCCGAATAGTTTAGGTATTGCCAAGTGGATGTTAACCAATACTACCGATACCGAAAGCGATAGATATGTGGTTTTATACGATAAATATGATATGTGGAAAGTAGACGTGCTAGGCTTAGAAAAATCAGTAAAACTATCCAATGGTCGTGCTAGCAAAACTGTGTATCGTTTGGTAAATGTAGACAGAGATGAAAAGTATCTTACACCAACACAGCAAGTTGTAGTTCGCAGCTTTAGTGAAGCAACCAAGCAAGCTAATATTTATTGGGCATCTATAGCAAATATGGCTAATGGTATATTACTTACCAATATTACCAGCCCAGTAGGTACTGTAAATGCTGTTATAAAAGCAAAGCAAGCAGCAAGTTTCGCATTCACACATGAATCATTTCAAAACAGTCCGAATTGGTATTATGTAACTGCAACCAATACCAATGCTCTTGCATTAAGTGCACTGAATCCGCAGCAACAACAATATACTTGGGGTTCTGCTGAGCTATTTACCTGGAAAGCTTATACCGGCAAACTTACCGAAGGTGTATTGTATAAACCCGAAGGGTTCGATGCTAAGAAGAAATATCCTATGATTGTATATTTCTACGAACGCAACAACGAAACCTTACACAACTATCAAGCACCAGCACCAACACCAAGCCGTTTAAATATTCCATTCTTTGTGAGTCGTGGTTACATTGTGTTTGTACCAGATATTTGGTATACAAAGGGTAAGCCCGGACAAAGTGCCTACGATTACATTGTAAGTGGTACAAGAGCTTTAATAGCAAAAGGATGGGTGGATAGCAATCGTATTGGTTTACAAGGTCAAAGCTGGGGTGGCTATCAACCAGCACAACTTATCACTAAAACAAAATTGTATAAAGCTGCATGGGCTGGTGCTCCAGTAGCCAATATGTTTAGTGCATATGGTGGTATTAGATGGGAAAGTGGTTTAAACCGTCAATTCCAATACGAACATCAGCAGAGTAGAATTGGCTATACTATTTGGGAGCGTCCTGATTTATATATCGAAAATTCTCCTTTATTCCATTTGCCCAAAGTACAAACACCGCTGGTAATTATGCATAACGATGCCGATGGTGCTGTAC
>DMPB01000081.1 GCA_003456175.1 Chitinophagaceae bacterium
GTAATTGCTGCAGGTGGTATTGCCACGGGGCAGCAAATGCTGTCAGCATTCGCATTAGGCGCTAGTGGCGTACAAATGGGTAGCCGTTTTGTAGCTACTGAAGAGGCAAGTAGCCATCTGGCATTTAAGCAAGCGGTAATAGCAGCAGGCGAAGGCGACACCATGCTGATGATGAAAAAAACAGTTCCGGTTCGCTTGCTAAAAAACCATTTCTTCGAACAAATTGCAGCAGCCGAAGCACAAGGCGCCGATGCCGACACGCTTAAAGGCATACTCGGTAGAGGCAGAGCCAAAAAAGGCATGTTCGAAGGCGATATGCAGGAAGGCGAACTCGAAATCGGACAGGCGGCAAGTTTAATTAATGCCGTACTACCAGCCGCCTCAGTTGTTGCAGAGGTTTGGAATGAATTTCTAGCTACAAAATCGGCACTCTGCAACTGTATGTAGCACTATTTCGAAAATTTAATGCTACAAACTGTAACAAAAGCCTAACTTGAAGCGTCTAATAGAGTGTTGTACTGTTAATACCACTGCTATGAAGTATGTTTCAACCCTCCTTGTTGCTTGTATCACGTGCACAGCCGTTTTTGCTGGCACCAATGGCAACAATAAAAGTACCAGTCTAAACCAACTCGACGGAACCATTATTGACGCCGAAACCAAGCGGCCACTAGCAGAAGTTTTTGTTGTGGTTCGTAATACCAATACGAAGGCAGAAGTTGTAGTGAAAACCAATGCCGATGGTAAATTTTCTATTGGAAAGCTGCCAGAGGGTAACTATTACATCCGCTGCCGGAAAGATGCCTACAGCCCTGCTGAAAAAGCTAACATTACTATCAAACAACAGCTCACTACACGTGTACACTTTGAATTAGAAACCCTAGAAGCTGCCGAAAGTATCAGCGGCGACCACCGCGATATGCTATTCCAACGATTTTTTCTGCGGTAAAGCAATACCTAATAATTTTTTCAAACGTTCGACACTACCAAAGTCGAACGTTTTTTGTAGTATCACCTTACGGTAAATGGAGATAAAGTAATCAAGATGCTATCGAACTGATAACATGCGATAGCGATACATGGATAATAGCGATGTCACTTACTAAACATATGGGCATAAAAAAGGACCAAGGTAGAAACCTTAGCCCGTTTTTTTAATCCGTACCCTATGAAAACATTTCAAAGTTAGTATGCATTGGCATACAAAATCATTTTCAGGTAAAGATTTTTTTAAGTTTTTTTAATGTTGTTCTAACGTAAAGTAATTGTACGAGGTGTTCCACCATTTACCGTAAGGGTAGCTTGGTTATCGCAAGTACCATTACCAAAGTCGAGCAACGCAGTATAAGTATTGCTACCAGAGTTACGCACTACACGGTTTTGGCCACGCACCAACCAACGGCAAGTGAAACGACGAATTAATGGTTGTACAATTTCTGAACGCCATTGTGTGCTATTTGCACCACGTACAACGGTACCATTAGCACTACCTGTAATACTAAATACATCGTCGGCAGGAAGGTTAGGTGTACCATTACCCTCTGTTTGCACCCAAGTTTTTTCACGATTCCAAGCGGTATAGTTACCATTTGGTGCTGTTAAACGACCGTTTAATACTACAGTTCTGAAACTGCGATTGTTAGAAGTACTTACATTTTTGAAGCGGTGTGTACCTTCTACACGCACGCTGTCTACAAAATAGTTTTCAAAAGTGGTAGTGGCTTCGCTGTTAGGTACGCGTAAACTGCCAGTATATACGGTGATGATTTTACCACGACGAACACGACCATCCATACCGCGGCAACCGGTACCGAAATTGATAGTTACTGTTCTTGGATATACGTTAGGTGCTTGTGGCGTAACAGTAACGGTAAAGCAACGAGCCGGAGGATTAGTTGTACCACCACCACCTGGAGGGTTTTGGTTACCACCGCCACCAGTTGGAGGCAAACTATCAGTGCGGTTAGCAATATATACTTTGCCCGTTTCGTTAGCTGTTGCAGCACGGCCAAAAATACCAATACCCATATCAAGGCCAGCTTCATCGTTCACACCCATGGCAATATCAGATACATCGTTGAACATGAACTCAGCTTCATCGTCGCTGATAGCTGCTTCTGTAGTTACTTGTACTTCTTGTTCGGCCTGCACCGCATTGTTAGCATCATCGTTAGATTTAGAGCAACTTACCGTTGCAAGCGTTATGGCCGATGCTACAAGCCAAAAACGTTTGAGGGATGTACGCTTCATGGTTTTTTAGTTTAAAGTTGTGTTGTGTAATACAATGAAAAGACTGCAGTGCTTTCAATAGGTTTAAACAACTTGTACGATTCTTTCAGACATTTGCGTATGCAATTAGTAGATACACATACGCACTTATACCTGACCGAATTTAAAGATGATATTGATACCGTTATTAACAGTGCAATTAAAGTTGGCGTTCGCTACTTTTTATTACCTGCAATAGACAGTACACATACAGATGCTATGCATGCACTAGAAGCTGCCTATCCAGAAAAAATATTTGCTATGGCAGGCTTACACCCTTGCTCCGTGAATGATAATGTAGCTACTGAATTAGCACACGTGCAACAGTTATTGCGGCAACGTAGCTATAAAGCGCTGGGAGAAATTGGGCTAGACCATTATTGGGATACTACTTATGCCGCTCAACAAGAGCAAGCTTTTGAACAACAAATGGAATGGGCGCTTACTTACAATCTACCCATTGTAATACATACTCGCAATGCCATGCAGCGTACCATTGATATGGTTCAACCATTTGCCCGTAAGGGATTACAAGGTATTTTTCACTGTTTCAGCGGTAGTTACGAAAGCGCTAAACAGATTATAGACATGAACTTTTTGTTGGGTATTGGCGGCGTAGTAACCTATAAAAATGCAGGATTGGGTGCTGTGCTTGCTAAAATTGGTATTGAGCCTTTAGTGCTAGAAACCGATGCACCATATTTAACACCTGTACCATTTAGGGGTAAGCGTAACGAGCCAGCCTATTTAAGTTATGTGGTAGCAGCTATTGCCCAACATACGCAAGTTTCAGAAGCAACTGTTGCAGCAGTAACTACGGCTAATGCTATGAAAATTTTTCAGCTGCCGCAATAAAGGAAGCTTATTTTTGCCGCCTTGCTACAGAGAGGTGCCCGAGTGGTTGAAGGGGGTCGCCTGGAAAGCGTGTATACGGGAAACTGTATCGAGGGTTCGAATCC
>DMPB01000205.1:0-19926 GCA_003456175.1 Chitinophagaceae bacterium
GAGCTTACCCCTGCGATATTCAAGCCAATAGTTTGGCACACCGCATATATGGCGAAACCAGTATTAGTGAACGTCATCGCCACCGTTACGAGTTTAACAATGCATACCTTGAGCAATTTGAGGCCAATGGAATGAAGGCTACAGGTACTAACCCAACCACCGGATTGGTTGAGATTGTAGAAATTCCTACACATCCATTTTTTATTGGTGTACAATATCACCCAGAGCTCAAAAGTACCGTTGAAAAACCAGCGCCTTTATTTGTACACTTTATAGCTGCTGCTAAAGCCCATAACGAAGGGCAGCTAGCTTCTAAAAAATCAACAAGTAAGGTTGAACTTTAGTGAATAAAATTTCAAACAGCGTAATAAAAGTATACGTTTAACTATGTCATTATTAGCACCAATATTAAGTCTTAGCCGACATTTCAAATCGCAGGAGCGTATCAATAAAGAAACAAGCGATTTGCAACAACAAGAATTGGCTATTTGGGAATCTAAAGGTGGTGTAGATGCCCCTGTGCCGCATATTATTAAGCAACGCACCATTCAGGCATATCAAAAAGCATCTCAAATTAAAGTGCTCGTTGAAACCGGAACTTACCTTGGCGATATGTTAGAGGCTCAAAAAAGCTATTTTCAATTGCTGATTTCGATAGAATTGAGCCACAAACTGCATCGACGAGCATTGAAGCGTTTTAAAGGCGAAACAAAAATTCAATTGCTACAAGGTGATAGCGGTAAGGTGTTGCATCAGGTAATGCAACAACTGAAAGAGCCCGCTATTTTTTGGCTCGATGGGCACTATTCTGCTGGCATGACTGCCAAAGGCGATAAAGAATGCCCCATTTTTGAGGAGCTAGATGCCATTTTTTCTGCACCACAATCTATGAAGCACATCTTGTTAATCGATGATGCTCGTTGTTTTGTGGGCGCCAACGATTATCCTACTATTGACGAGTTGAAAGCATATTTTAAACAGCATCAACTACCATATCAAATTGAGGTACGGCAAGATATCATTCGCTGTACGCCTTTATAACCAAGGGAATGTAAGCCAATATTGCACCTTACGGTAAATGAAGTAGCCATCATTTACCGTAAGGTATGTACGAAGTGCCTTTGATACGATACCCTTACCTTTGCCGACTAAATTAATGCCACAAGGCTTTTATAATGAAGACTGATAAGAATACGATTATTGGATTTGCGTTGTTAGCGATTTTGTTCTTTGCTTTTTTTTATGTGAACAATCAACAACAAGCAGCACTTCAAGCCGAAAAGCAACGCATTGAAGATAGTGTTGCTAAAGAAAATGCAAAACGTAAGCCCGTTGTTGATGTTGCTAAGCAACTACAAGACAGCCTTTATAACGACTCGTTAAGTAAGGTGCAAGCTGCCGGCGGATTCACTGCAGCGGCTATTGGTACCGAAAAGTTGACCACAGTTGAGAATGTACTCATGAAGGTGGTATTCACCAATAAAGGTGGTCGTATTAAAACAGTTACACTTAAAAAGTATAACAATAGTAATACCAAGCAGCCTGTTGTTTTAGGTGGTGCCGAAACCGACGATTTTGGTTACATTATTAACACCGGCGCTCAAAAAACAGCCCATACTGGTAGCTTATTTTTTAATGAACCTACTATTGCTAATGGTGCTAATGGTGCTCAAATAGTAACATTTACCATTCAATCGAACGATGGTAAATCGGTAACACACGAATATACATTACCAGCCAGCGATTACATGATTGATGCTGCAATTAAAGTAAGTGGTGCACAGCAACTATTTACCGGTGGTAGTGCTAACCTGCAATGGAACTATACGGTACTACCGCAGCAAGATGATTTGAAATACGAGCGTCAACAAAGTAATTTGTGCTTTAGTGAAGAAGGAAACTACGACTTTAACAGAGCCGAAGCTGGTACACAAAAAGATTTTGAAAAGCCTACGAATTGGGTAGCGCTTAAGCAACAATTTTTTAGTGCAGCCCTTTTAAGTAAGGGTGGTACATTTAGCAGTGGTAATGCACAAGTAACTGCCAAACCCGATTCTATCAAGCAACTGCTAGCCGCTAATGTGAATATGAAAGTGCCGATACAAGGTAATACTGCCGTTATTCCGGTGCAATGGTACTATGGCCCTAACGATTATACAGTGTTGCGTGGATACGATAACAACTTATATCAAATGGTTGATTTAGGCAGTGGCATGTTTGCCTTTGTTAAGTACATTAACCGTTGGGTAATTATGCCCGTGTTTGATTTCTTGGCGAGCTTTATTAGCAATTTTGGTTGGGTAATTGCATTGCTGACTTTATTTATTCGTTTGGTAACAGCACCTTTAACGTATAGCAGCTATTTAAGTGGTGCTAAAATGAAAGCGTTGCGTCCGGAGTTAGATGGGTTGAAGAAAAAGTTTGGTGATGATCAGCAAGGGTATGCTATGGAGCAAATGAAGTTATTCCGCGAAGCAGGGGTTAACCCGCTTGGAGGTTGTATTCCTGCTTTGTTACAAATTCCTATTTTCTTTGCTTTGTATAGCTTTTTTAACAGCGCTATTTCGTTACGCGATCAAAGCTTTTTATGGGCCGATGATTTGAGTAGATACGATACCATTGCCACCTTACCTTTTAGTATTCCTTTTGGCTTTGGCGATCATATTAGTTTGTTCACACTTACTGCGGTGATTACCAGCTTTTTAATTTCAATTTACAATATGAGCATGACACCTCAAACGCAGGATAATCCGGCGTTAAAGTACATGCCTTATATTTTCCCATTTATTTTATTGTTCATTTTTAACCGCTTGCCATCGGCATTAACATGGTACTATACCGTAAGTAACGTTATTACCCTAGGCTTGCAGTTTGTGATTCAGAATTATATTATTAACCACGATAAAATTCTGGCACAAATTGAACAAAAACGTAAGCAGCCAAAAGCTAAAAGTAAGTGGGCTGAGCGTTACGCTCAATTGATGGAAACGCAGAAGAAGATGCAAGAAATGAAAGATCGTAATAAAAAATAATCACATTTACCGTAAGGTTTTATTATAAAAAATCCAGATGCATTGCATCTGGATTTTTTTGTGGTATTATATTGTTGTTACCTTACGGTAAATGATGACACTACTAGTGCATTATTTCAAGGTAGTGAGTTCTTCTTTTAACTGTTCAACCGAGGTCAATACAATGGTTCTTACTTTATTGATGGCATCGGGTAGTTGCTCTAAGTTCACTTTGTTTTTCGCACTTAATTCAAGAAAGCGAATATCTTCTTTGATACTTGTTAATCCCATAGTGTCAATGGTGCTCTTTAGTTTGTGAGCTAGTTTGCCAATAGCATCCCAATCTTCAGCAGCTAGTGCAGTGCTCATATCGTTCACAATGGGTGGTGTATTGCTAATGTATACGTCGCAAAGACTGCGAACAAAATCGACATTGCCTTTTGATATTTCGTATACAAAATCGAGATTATATAGTTTTTCGGTACTCATACTTTTGGTTTCTGTTTCGTTAAGATAATGGTTTTATAACACTTGCAATAACATCGTAAAGTTCGTTTTCTTTAAACGGTTTGGTGAGGTAGCCATTCATGCCAGCATCGAAGTATTGCGATTCTTCGCCTTTAAGAGCATTTGCCGTAAGGGCAATAATAGGAATATTTTTAATAGAAGGATCGTTCGAACTTCTGATAGCTTGAGTAGCTTCTAAACCGCTCATTTCGGGCATCTGAATATCCATTAGAATAAGATCAAAATCACCTTGTGTTACTTTGGCAATAGCTTCTTTGCCATCGTTGGCAATATCTGTAACAAAGCCCCAATAATCTAAAATACGCATGGCGAGCATTTGGTTAATTTGGTTGTCTTCGGCTAGTAGCACTTTTAGTTTGCCTAGCTTATTAACCACCTCTGTTTGGCTGGTGCTATGCGTTTGGTTTTGTAAAGAATTGGTTCGTTTGTAAGGAAGTGAGAAATGAAAGGTGCTGCCTTCTTTAACATGGCTTTCTACCCAAATTTTACCGCCTTGCATGTCTAATAAGTTGCGGGTGATGGCTAATCCTAAACCTGTGCCGCCATACTTACGTGCCGTTTCAGGATATGCTTGCGTAAATGGCTGGAATATTTTGATGAGTTTATTTTCATCGATACCAATGCCAGAATCTTTAACGCTTATTTGAACGGTAACTTGATCACCTTGTTCGTGTATAATAGACCCCGTTACTGAAATGCCACCTTTATGGGTGAATTTTACAGCATTGCTCAGTAAGTTGTTGATGATCTGACTAAACCGTGTTGGGTCGCCTAGTACCTCAAGCTTTTTGCCAAGTTTATTTTCGAACTGCATGCCAATGTTTTTCATTTCGGCAGTTACGCGAAATAGTTTGATGTTGGTATCGAGGCTATCTACCAAATCGAACGGTACTTTTTCAAATTCAATATTGCCAGAACCTATTTTTTCGAGGTCTAAAATGTCGTTGATAATATTGATAAGGTTGCGGCTGCAGTCTTGTACAATTTTCAGATAATCGGTTTGCTCTTCTGTAAGATTGGTACTTTTCTGCAATAGCTTTGTAATACCTAAAATGCCATTCATAGGTGTACGTATTTCGTGGCTCATGTTGGCCAGAAAACGTTCCTTCATTCTTGCTGTTTCTTCTGATATCTTCTTCGCTTCTTTGAGTTCTTTTTCAACTTTAATGCGATCGGTTACATCTTGCGCAAAGGATATTATGTAAGGTTCCTCTTCGGGGTTGTTAAGTAAGTAGTTTTGATATAGCAAATATGCTTTGCTACCATCTTTACGATACACCCGCAACAAACCTTTCTGTTTTTTATTCACCAAAATGGTGTTCAAATAAGTTTCTTCAAACAATAAAGCATCTTCTTCAGGAATAAAATCTTTAATGTTCTTGCCAAGTACTTCAGATTCGCTATACCCGAGTGTTTCAAGCATTGCAGGGTTAGTGCTAAGCACATATCCATCGATATTATGTGTAGCAATAATGGCCTGGCTATAGTTGAAAATATCTCTGTACTTCTTTTCGTTGAGTTGTATGCGACGCTCAATTTCTTTACGATCAGTAATATCCATGCCCCAACCTAGAACGAGTGTTAGTTCATCTTTCTCGTTGTAAATAGGCGTCATCCTTCTAAGATGATGTTCTATTTTACCCGTAAGGGAATTGGTTACCGTTTCTTCCCACTCCAACTGTTTTTTACTATTTACCACCTGGTTGAACACAGCTCTGCGCCTGTCGGCTATGGCCATATCTCTACCCGTGTACTTACAATAATCGTAGTCAGTTTTGTTGATGAGCCATTCCCGCATTTCCGGATTTTTAACTGATACGGGATTGATAAATAGATACTCGTGATGTTCAGAAAAAACCACTAAGTCGGCCGGAATGCTGTTCAATATTTCTTCGTAAAAACGGCGTTGTTGCTCTTTTTCTGCTTCGGCTTTTAATGTGTTGGTACTATCTGTAATTACACACAAATGGCCTTGAAAAGTATTATTTGTTATTAAGGGAACATAATCTCGTGTGATAATTTTGCCATTATTCAAATGAATAATATTACCAATATCGTTTTGCATTTTCAACGAAGGATCGCCGAGTTTACTTTGTTCCGCTGCAATGTTGGGCCATAGGTGGCTTATAGTTTCAAAGAAGCTGCTCAATGGAAGGCCTTTAAGTGTCTGGCTGCTTTCTATGTTCAATTCAAAAATATCACAAACACGTTGGTTGGCTTTAATAATCGTAGCATTGGCATCGGCAATGAGAATACCTTCGGGTAATTTATCAATGATAAAGTTTAACAGGCCATTGTTTTCAATATCCTGCCATTGAATTTCTTTACCCAAATTCATCAAGTCGTTAATATGTACATTGGCGCTACTCATTGTGTGTGCTATACCTTACGGTAAATGTATTAACGCTTTTGTAAAACAAGTTCGTTATTGTTAATCATTCTATAGATTGTACTTTTCCCAATATCCAGCAAGTCGGCAACATGTAACACGTCGTAATCATGAATGTCTAGGTAATGCTGTATTAGCTTGGTGGTATATTGTCGCAAAGTAAGTCCTTGTTTTGTAAGATTATCTAAATATAACAATCCATTACCAGAAGGCGTTTCTTGAATGTGTTCGGGTTCAATTTCCATACCATCGCAAAGAACACAAGCCAACTCAACAACACTTTTAAGCTGACGAATGTTGCCTGGAAATTGCATGAGCATTAATTTTTTTCTAGTCTCAACAGAAAGTATTTTCTCTGGCATGCTATTTTCCTTACAAAATTGTTCTATGCAATGTTTGGCAATTAAAATTACATCACTATCGCGTTCGCGTAAGGGAGGTAAGTGAATGGGTAGTCCTAGTAAACGATAGTATAAATCTTGTCTGAAATTGCCTTTTTGTACTTCTTCTTCGAGGTTTTTATGCGTGGCTACAATAATGCGAACGTCTACTTTAATGTTCTCATTGCTGCCAATTCTGGTAATTTCTTTTTCTTGTAGTGCACGCAATAGCTTGGCTTGTAAGCTAATGTCCATTTCACCGATTTCATCAAGAAATAGCGTGCCTTGATGGGCTTCCTCAAACTTTCCGATACGTCGGCCAATGGCACCCGTAAATGCTCCTTTTTCGTGACCGAACAATTCACTTTCAATTAAATCTTTGGGTATAGCTGCAACATTCACAGGTACAAAACCAAATTTTTTTCTGTTAGAGTTAAAGTGAATGCTCTTGGCTACCAACTCTTTACCTGTGCCAGTTTCGCCAGAAATGCTTACGGTAATATTGGTGGTTACGGCTTTTTCCATCAGTGCAAAAACGCGGCGGGTAGCAGCACTATTGCCAACAATACTGTTCGAAAAGGCATACTTTTTTTCAACCTCGTTTTGTAGTTGCTTTACCTGCTTTTGAAGATGTACATTCTCCTGTAGTTTCTGAATAGCCATCCACAAGCGTTCTTGTGTTTCAGCATCTTTCACCAAATAATCGTGTGCTCCTTTTTTAAGTAAGTCTATCGCTACTTGAATATTGTTCTGTCCAGAAATAATAATCACTTTAGTATCTGGTAAGCGTTCTTTCAAATAGTCAATTACTTCTGTTGCAGTAGCATCGGGTAGAGAGTAGTCGAGCGTTATAATATCTGGCTTCTCAGTAACAGCGTCTTTAAACTCTTTCGCTGTGGTGAATAGTTTAACGGTATAGTCGGGGTTCAGTTGTAAGTAATGACGCAACATTGCACCATACAGTGTATCATCTTCAACAATATGTATCAGCAGGCTATTTGGTTTCATCTGGCGTATTTTCCCTTATCAAAGGTATCGTTGTATTTCAATTTGGGAATTAATTCCCAATTAGCGAGGCTTAATGTACACTTAAATAAGTTACATGCCGCCTACACCAAAAGAAAAATCTTTTAGTTTGTGCGTAATACATTTGAATTATGGAAGTAACACCAACTTTGGTACAGCAATTAGCACAATTGAGTAAGCTTTATTTCACGCCCGAAGAAATGGTACAAGTACAGCAAGATTTATCGCAGATGATTTCGTTTGTAGATCAATTGTCGGCGGTAGATACCTCTGGCGTTGAACCACTGCTATTCATGAACGAGCACGTTCAACCCTTTCGAGCAGATGTGTCAACTGGTAGTATAACCACCAACGAAGCGTTACAAAATGCTCCAAAACACAATGGTACATACGTGTTAGTTCCTAAAGTGATTCAGAAATAATCAACCTATTAAACTATGGATGTGGCTAATCAATCAATCATACATATCGAGGGCTTACGTAAAAGTTACTTCATGGGAGCGCAAGCTATTGAAGTGCTTAAAGGTGTTTCGCTCGACATTTATCGGAACGAATACGTTGCACTCATGGGGCCGAGTGGTAGTGGTAAAAGTACCCTTATGAACATTTTAGGTTGCTTAGATAGCCCCACCGGCGGCAAATACGTATTGAACGGAAAAGATGTAAGCCAAATGGCCGATAACGATTTAGCCGAGGTACGTAACCACGAAATTGGCTTCGTATTCCAACAGTTTAACTTATTGCCTCGCTTATCGGCTGCCGAAAATGTTGCCTTACCCCTTATTTACGCAGGCGTTAGCAAAAAAGAACGTATTGAACGTGCTTTAGAAGCCTTGAAAAAAGTGGGGCTCGATACGCGTAGCCATCACAAACCAAATGAATTAAGTGGCGGACAAATTCAGCGTGTGGCCATTGCTCGTGCCTTGGTGAACAATCCAAGTATTCTACTAGCCGATGAGCCAACGGGTAACCTCGATACTAAAACCAGCCGTGAGGTAATGGATTTGTTTGGCGAAATTCAAGCTAATGGTAACACCGTGGTATTAGTTACCCACGAAGAAGATATTGCCGCTTACGCTAAAAGAGTAGTACGCTTACGCGATGGTATCATTGAAACCGATTTAACCCGTGAGCAGTTTCTACAAAGAACGGCAGCAACACAAGCACATTAAAATTGCAACATCATTTACCGTAAGGTTACTAATATTGCTCGCCTTTGTGGTTCTACTACAAAGGTTTTTTATTTAAACCTTAGCGTACAAGTTTTGTTACAACTAAGTATTACACAACATTATGGCTTTCAAAATATATACCAAAACCGGCGATGCTGGCAAAACCTCTTTAATTGGCGGCACTAAAGTGCCTAAAAGTAATATTCGTATCGAGAGTTATGGAACTGTTGATGAACTCAATAGCTATATTGGCTTAGTAAGCGATTATTTAACCAATGATGCCCTTACGGTAAATGTATTACGCGAAATACAAGACCGACTTTTCACCATCGGCAGTAGCTTGGCATGCGACCCCGAAAAAGAGCCTTTGATGAAAATACCCGATTTGAAAGAGTCGGATATTCAACTGTTAGAAGCACAAATCGATACTATGAACGAGGTGCTGCCACCTATGAAAAGTTTTATACTACCTGGTGGTCATGTGGCTATTAGTACCGCACATGTAGCACGTTGTGTTTGTAGAAGAGCAGAACGCCTATGCGTACAATTACAGCAGTCTGATGCATTTGTAGAACCCCTCGTAATTAAATACTTGAACCGATTATCAGATTATTTATTTGTGTTGGCACGTTACATTGGGCATCAGTTTCAAGTGCCAGAAATACCATGGAAGCCTAGAGTGAACGCTGCTCAATAATTACGCCGTCCTTCATTTTTAGAATACGATTGCTTTGGCTTGCTAATTGTTCGTTATGGGTAACAATTAAAAAAGCTTGGCCAAAATTGTTACGTAGTTGTACAAAAATATCGTGCAACTGCTGTGCATTGGCGGTATCTAAATTGCCTGTTGGTTCGTCGGCAAATACAATATCGGGGCGGTTAATCAAAGCTCTAGCAACTGCAACACGCTGTTGCTCACCACCACTTAGTTGATTAGGCTTATGGTGTAGTCTATCGCTTAGGCCCAATACTTCGAGCCATTGAGCAGCGTCTTTTTGTAGCTGTGCTGTTGGTTTTTTGGCAATCCAGCCGGGGATACACACATTTTCAAGTGCTGAAAACTCTGGTAGTAGGTGGTGGAATTGAAAAATAAAGCCCATATGCTTGTTGCGAAGGTTGGCTAGCGCTTTGCCTTTAAGTGAATGAATTGGTTGGCCATGTAGTGTAATGCTACCAGCATCGGCCTTATCGAGGGTGCCTAAAACATGCAAAAGAGTGCTTTTGCCAGCGCCAGAGCTACCAACGATGCTAACAATTTCGCTTTTTTGTACTTCAATATCAACGCCTCTGAGTACCGATACTTGCTCGTAAGCCTTTTTTATACCGCGTGCAACTAGCATATTTCTATAAATTAACAGGTTCTTATACTGGCGTTCATAAAAAAAATACAAATGCCAATTACATTCGTGTGCAAAATATTCAATCAACAATTACATTTGCCAAAATTTTAAAAGGCTACATATGTTCTGGACTCTCGAATTAGCAAGTTATCTGGAAGATGCTCCTTGGCCTGCGACTAAAGACGAACTCATCGACTACGCTATACGCTCAGGTGCACCTATTGAAGTGGTAGAAAACCTACAAGAGCTAGAAGATGAAGGTGAAGTGTATGAAAGTATTGAAGACATCTGGCCTGATTATCCAAGTCAGGAAGACTTCATGTTTAATGAAGATGAGTACTAATACTTTCTCATTTGCCTCAACGCATACGAAACCATCGACCGTGTCGGTGGTTTTTTGTTGTAGGTACCTTGCGGTAAATGTGGTTGCAAAATCATTTACCGTAAGGTAGTATGGCTACAGCTTTAGTATTTTAAACTGTAGTTGTTGTTGTGAGGTGTAAACACGAAGAAAATACACTCCATTGGGCAATTGCGGCAGCGTAAAACCATTGTTGCCATTGCTAAGTACCGTTTGACTTACCTGCCAAATTTGTGTTGCGTTACTATTAAATAAAGCTAGTTGTACATTGGTAACTGTTTGGTTGGATTTTAACAGCAGTTCGTTAGCGCTAATGGGGTTCTGTATCAATTGAATTTGTAATGTGGTAGGCGTAACTACCGGCGGCGTTGGTGGATTTGGATTGATAATAGGTGCTACACTTGTATCGCCATTACTGAGTTTGTAGCTGCTGAATACAGGATAGTGATCGCTGGTATTGCGTGTGTTATAATCTAATACAACATTCTGCACATCTGTTCTTACGGTTGCAGTACCACTAATGAACATGCTATCCATGGTTTTGCTTACCACCTGATGATCTATTACATCGCTAAAGCCAATAGTGCTGCGCTTGCCTGCCAAACTTTCGGGTAGGGTAATGGCGAAATACCGGTTAGCATCGTTCACCCAATTGAAATAACTACTTGGCTGGCCAATTACAATGCTTGCATCTAAGTCGTCGTTATAATCGCCTACTACTAGCCAACTTTTGTTGGCCAATTGCTGATCAATGGTATCTTTTAGTTCATTCGCTGCTGCGAATCGCCGATTCCAATCACTCGTAGTAGCACCACTTTTAGCGTGTATCACAATGCAATTGATATTACGTTTTTGTCCGTTAATAGTAGCATTCGCATTAAATAAGAAAGGGTAACGGCCGCTGGCAAAATTGGTATAAGCTGCACCACTATTTCGGAGCATACCTCTTGTAACTACATTCGAAAAAATATTGCTGTTATACAGAAAAGCAAGTTTTTGGCCTGTACGCCAATCGGCATCGAGTGGGCTGCCGGCAAGGCTGCAATAATCGCTTACAATAAAGCGGTATTGAGGGCCCATTGCTCTTGTAAGGCGGCCGAGTGCTGCTGTATCTACAATTTCGCATAGGGCGTACAAATCGGCTTTGAGATAGCGCAATACGGCTAGTGCATTTTGTTCTTGTTTGTTTTTATCGGCTGGACCATTAGTGGTGCTTCCTAACCATTCGATATTCCAATTCACAATATCAAGGGTGGTATCGGTGCCAACGGGTTGGGCATTTACCGTAAGGTTAGCTAACAAAAGACATACACTCAGCAAAAAAGTCAATCGCAACATATCTGGGAGCTGAAATTTTGAAAATAAAGGCATCAAAAATACAGTATAACTGACAAGGTTGCAGCATTGTTGAGTTTGGTAGTGTATTTGCTTTCGGCGAGGTAGCGTGGGTAATCGCTTAAAATGGCTTGTTGTATGCACCATTGTTGAAGTGTGCGACGCAACGAAGTTGAAGGGGTTACTTAAGTTGACTACAAAAACATTTATACTATGCAAAAAGGACAGATTCGGGTACAAACCGAGAACATCTTTCCCATCATCAAAAAATTCTTGTACAGCGATCACGAAATTTTTGTTCGTGAATTGATTTCGAATGCTACTGATGCATCGCAAAAGTTAAAAACGCTTGCCAATTTGGGTGAAACCAAAAGTGAACTTGGTGATTTGCGTATTGATGTAACTGTTGATGCGAAGGAAAAGACCATCACCATTACCGACCGTGGCGTGGGTATGAGTGCTGAAGAAGTTGACAAGTACATTAACCAAGTGGCTTTTAGCGGCGCCGAAGAATTTGTACAGAAGTATAAAGATGCAAGCATTATTGGCCATTTTGGTTTGGGCTTTTACAGCGCTTTTATGGTGGCAGAGAAAGTAGAAATTTTCTCTAAGAGTCATACCGATGCACCAGGCGTTTATTGGAGTTGCGATGGTAGCCCTGAGTTTGAATTGTATAATGTAGACTACAGCCAGCGTGGTACAAAAATTGTGTTACACGTAGCAAAAGATAGCGAAGAGTTTTTAGAAACAGGTAGGGTTGAAGGTATCTTAAAGCGTTTCTGTAAGTTTTTGCCGATACCTATTTATTTCACCGATACACAGGCTGTTAAGGAAGAGAAAAAAGATGGCGAAGAAGCTACAGAAACACCGATTAATAATACCAACCCCATTTGGGTACGTAAGCCAAGTGAGCTAACGAAAGAAGATTACGAGAAGTTCTATAGAGAGTTGTATCCGTTTGGTGAAACGCCGTTATTCTGGATTCATTTGAATGTAGATTATCCGTTTAATTTAACAGGGGTGTTATACTTCCCTAAGATTAAGCAGAGCTACGAAATTCAAAAAGATAAAATTCAATTGTACTGCAATCAGGTATTTGTAACCGATGAGGTGAAAGATATTGTACCTGAGTTTTTAATGTTGTTGCATGGCGTTATTGATAGTCCGGATATTCCATTAAACGTTAGTCGTAGTTACTTACAAGGCGACCCTAACGTGAAGAAAATCAACAACCATATCACCAAGAAAGTAGCCGATAAGTTAGATGAGATGTTCCGTAACGAACGTGAATCGTTCGAAGAAAAATGGGAAAGCTTAGGCTTGTTTGTGAAGTATGGTGCTATGACCGACGATAAGTTTGAAGAAAAGGCTAAGAAGTTTTTGGTATTTGAAGATGTAACAAAGCATGATGGTAAAGCCAAATTTTATACCCTTGAAGAGTATAAAATGGCAACAGAAACCTTGCAGAAGAATAAAGATGGTAAGCACGTTGTGTTGTATACTACCGATGCTATACAGCAAGATGCTTACATTAAAGCAGCACAAGCGAAAGGCTATACTGTAATTAAGTTAGATACTTTAATTGATACCGCTTTCATTAACAATACAGAGCATAAGTGGGAAGTAACTTTCACACGTGTTGATGCTGATATTGTAGATAATCTTATAGATAAGCAAGAAAGTAATGAAAGCGTTTTAAGCAAAGAAGAAGCAGAACGTTTGAAAGAATTGTTCAAGCTCGATGTTGCCGACTTGCACCCAACAGTAGAAGTAAAAGGCCTCAGTGCCGATAGTGCTCCTGTGGTAGCAACTCGTCCGGAGTTTATGCGTCGTATGAAAGAGATGGCACAAACAGGTGGTGGTATGATGAGTTTCTATGGTGCTATGCCCGATGAAGTTACCCTTACGGTAAATGGTAATCACCCCATTTATCAGCAGCTATTAAAAGAAGTTGATACAGAAAAGCAGGCTAAGCAAATACGTAATTTGGCCGATTTAGCTTTATTAAGTCAAGGCTTATTAAAAGGTGCAGCGCTAACCGATTTTATCAGTAGAAGTGTGCATTTGATGGAGGCGAAATAAGTACGTTGAAACATCGGAAAGCTATGTTGGGGCGGCCGCAGGCCGCCCCAACCTTTTTATAAAACTACGTAATACGATTATTTGCTATCGACCCATTAACGCTTGTTTTACTACATCTTTTTTTTGTCGCGATACGGGTAAGCTTGCCTTATTTGATAATAACAAGTATCCACCATCTTCTTTAACCCAACTAACTACATGATTAATGTTCGCCAAATAACTTTGATGACAACGAACAAAGTTGTAATCGGTTAGTAGCTCCTCATATTCATAAATAGGTTTTGAAATAACCAATACTTCGCCTTGTATAAGATAAAACTTAGTGTAGTTATTCATTGATTCGCAGTATAAGATATCTGCAGGTGCAACTAATCTTGTTTCTTTAGCCGAAGGCAGTGCTATACGGTGGTTTGCTTTGTTATGTTGACCTTGTACGTAATGTAGTAAGCTTTGCAGTTGTAGATTCTGTAATTGCTGTTGTTTTTTCTCTATGGCTTTTTGTACGGCAGTAATAAGTTCTTTTGGTACAACTGGTTTCAGCAAATAATCAAGTGCTGCCCACTTAATAGCTTTAATGCCGTATTCTGCATAAGCCGTTACAAAAATCACCTCAAAGTGTAAGTTTGATGGTAGTTCTTGCAATAGGTCGAATCCGTTTTTATCAGGCATTTGAATATCTAAAAAAAGCAAGTCGGGTTGTTTAGTTACAATTAATTGTACTGCATCAATAGCATTGGTTGCACTTCCAACGATATGCACAGCCGTGCAATACGATTGTAGAAGCAGCTGAAGATTGGTGATGTTATTGATTTCATCGTCTATAATAACTGCAGTAATCATGCAAGCCAATTTTTTAAAGTAATTGTTGCTTTTGTACCACTTTCTAGTGGTTCTAATTGTAAGGTACTTATTACGTGTGGTTGTAATTGCATTAATACAGCAAGTTTATTGCGTACTAAAGTTAGTCCTGTACCTTCTTTGCCTTGCTCAAAGCATTTGCCATTGTTCGTAATGCTTATAATAATATCTGATTTTTGTGCATCAATGTTAATCTTTAGTATTGGTACATTGGCTAAGGGAAGTCCATGTTTGATGGCATTTTCAACCAAAGGTTGTAGTAGCATTCCTGGTAGTTCTACTGCATAAGTATCTATTTTTTGGTTGATAGTAATATGGTATTCAAATGGCATGCGTAATTGCTCTAACTGTATGTATTGTTCTAATAAGTCAACTTCTTCTTGTAGTGCTATAAAACCTTGGTATTTGGGTTGCAAAGTGCTACGAAGAAGCGTTGCAAAACGTGTTAAGTAAGTATTAGCCGCATCTGTATTTTGTTGTTGTATGAGGCTTTGAATAGAGCTCATGGCATTAAAAATAAAATGCGGGTTCAACTGCGATCTAATGGCATTTAAATTCGCTTGTGTTTGTTGATTTTTTTGCTCTGCTTTTATTTTTCTGCGGCGTAATACACTAATCTGTATCAATGCTGCTAGTGTAATAAATACAAGTGCCGTTAGCCAATGCACCCAGGTTTGTTGCCACCAATAAGGTGGAATAAAGAACCGATAATTCACAACATTGTTAGGGGCAATAGCATACCATGCTTTTATGTGATAGTGCGTATTAGAATTTAGGCCATTTAATAACAAATAATGTTTTGTAACGAATGAAGATATCAACTTATCGTTAGCGTATATCGCTACATGCAAGGTACTATCTTCATACTCTGGATGTGGTTTTCTAAAAAATAATAAAAGTGCTGATTTGTGAAATAGTTGTTTTTCACCTTGCGGTAAATGTTCTGCTGCATTGAATTTTCGATAAAAAGTATCAATATTTTCTTGTATGCGATTTCGCTCAACTAATTGTTTGCTAAAATCTGCTTTTCCTGAACTATCGTGAATTTCATAAGCAATGAATGGGAAAGGTTGTTCTTTTCTCAGAATAATAACTTGTACAATATTTTTAGTTGATTTCAAACGAAGCCAAACATAAATATCATTGGTTCCTTTCAATTCATTTACCGCAAGGCGATAAGCGTTTTGTTCATGTTTTGTAAGCGACTGCCATTGTGCTTGTTGATAATTATTCGTAGCAGTATACGTGTATTCTAATAATTCTGGTGCTATATATTTCTCGTCGGGGGTGTAGCTAATAGTTTTGGAAAGAATATTTGCAACGCCACTTTTTTTCTCAACATATATGGCAGGAATATGTTCATAGTAGTGCATGATGTTGATACGGTAAGGCTTTGTTCCAAAAAATGCTACGGTACTATCAGACGTGAATGTATTACCATCGGTCTCAATGCCTAGCCAAACTTTGTTAATAAAATAAAATGTATATGTTTTCTTCTCGCCTTGTTGTACGGTTGCAGTCATTAATGCTGTGTTGGTTAACTCAACATCTCTAATCTCCATCTCTACCGGAGCGTCTGCTTGTTTTTGCGCCATTGTTTGTAAGCCAAACAGAATAACGATTGTTGTTATAAATGATGCTTTCATTTTTTTCTGATAAAAATCATCCTGTTTACGCAAGGTGTTAACGCTATATGTGTACTTGGTTGATGTAATTGTGAATTTAGTAGTGATTGGTTAAAATACTAGCTTGCAAGTATCTGTGCTTGCTAAAAGTATGTTCAATACTGAAGCCTGCTTGTAGCCATAATTGTTCGTACAACGGACTGGCATATAAAATCCATATTTTTCTAGGATGTTGTGCTAAGCTTTCTAACACATTGTCTATGCAGCATTGCATAAGTATATCATCAAACGGGTTGAATAAACTTATTACTTGTACTGCTGTTGGTATGCTATATACACTTGCATCTCCATGTATAACGTCGAATGTACAATCTGGAAATTGTTGTTGTGTTATGCTTGCATTTTTATTTGCCGTAAGGCAGCAGTGAGCATCTAACTCAATACCTATAACTTGTTTGAAACCATAGTGTGCAGCCATACATAGTAAGCGCCCTTGGCCACAACCAATATCTAAAAAAGTGCCATGAGTAATACCTTGCGGTAAATGTTGGAAAAGTTGTTCGGCAATGTAATAGTTTAACGGATGATAAGCTTCGGCATGTAGCTTTTGTTGCAGTGTGGCAGCTATTTTGGACGGAGGAATAATTTGTGTAGTACGAATACCATACCTGTGCTCGCCACGTATTTCGTGTTCTAATACGAACCAAGCCAACGGTATGTTCCAATACCAGGCATGATATATAAAAAAATGTAGATAGTGCCACCAACGCATGCAGCAAGTTAATTAATTACTCGTCGATGGTTTAAAATCAATTACTTTCAGTTGTACGGAACGCGTGCCTTTGAAATCGTTTAGGTCGAGTGTGTACACAATGTCGTAGTACTGTTGTGGTTGCAACTCTGCTCCTCTGTGCCCCATGCCAAAGCTTATGCCGGTTAAAGTAATACCATCGTGCTCTAGTACAAAACGTAAGTGTTGCTCTTTTACTACTTTACTAAAGCCTGTTTCTTTTACACGATGTGTTACAAAAACAGGTCGCATATTTTCAGGGCCAAAGGGCTCCATTTGGTGAATAATGTTATAGAATTTTTCTGAGATAGCAGCGAATGGTAATACTGCATTAATAACAATTTCAGGAATTAATAATTCGTCGGTGATGGTATTGCGAACAACTGTTTCAAATTTTTGACTAAAGTTGGCAACTTCTTGTGGGTGCAGCGTCATGCCTGCGGCCGCAAAGTGGCCACCATAACCTATCAAATGTTCTCTACAAGCATGTATAGCTTCGTATAAGTTAAAGCCGGGAACACTACGTGCACTGCCGGCTACCACATCGCCACTTTTCGTTAAAACAATCGTTGGTCGGTAGTAATGTTCTATCAATCGGCTTGCAACAATACCAACTACACCTTTGTGCCAATGCTCTTGATACACCACAGTGGTTTTGCGCTGCTGTAATGCAGGATCACTATTGATCATGTGCAGTGCCTCTTCACTAATACTTTTATCAGCTTCTTTTCTGTCGGTATTATCTGAGTGTAACAGTTCTGCGAGTGCTAAGGCTTTTGTAGGATCTTGTTCTATAAAAAGCTGTACTGCCTTTTTAGCATCGTCCATACGGCCGGCTGCATTAATCCGTGGCGCAATTACAAATACCAAATTGCTTACATGCATGGTTTGTTGAATGGCAGCAAGCTTCATTAAAGCAGCAATACCAGCGCATGGGTTGTTATTCACCTTTTGTAAGCCAAAGTAGGTGAGTACTCTGTTTTCGCCTGTTATTGGTACAATATCGGCAGCAATAGCTGTGGCTACTAAATCTAAATACTTTAAATAACTATCGGCTGGTAACTCAAAATCTGTGGCAAGTGCTTGCATAAGTTTGAACGCTACGCCACAGCCACATAGCTCTTTATAAGGGTAAGTACAATCAGATTGCTTGGGATTAAGAATTGCTTTAGCCTTAGGAAGTATGGCATCAGGTAAGTGATGGTCGCAGACAATAAAATCAATACCAAGACTATTGGCGTAATCAATCAGTTCAACACTTTTAATACCGCAGTCTACCGAAATAATAAGTGTAATGCCTTGTTCATGTGCGTAATCAATACCAAGCTTACTAACGCCATAGCCCTCTTTGTAACGATGCGGAATATAGTAATCAACAGCGCTATGTAGTGCTTTCAGAAATTGATATAGGCTTGCTACAGAAGTAGTGCCATCTACATCATAATCGCCAAATACAAGCATATGTTCTTGTTGTTCAAATGCTTTGCGAATTCTATTTACCGCAAGGTGCATGTCTTTCATTAGCCATGGACTGTGCAGGTGGTCAAGCGATGGGCGAAAGTAGTTTTTGGCCGTTTCAAAATTTATAATACCACGTTGCGCCAAAATTGCACACAGTATAGGGTGAATTTTTAGCACTTCGTGCAAATGTGCTGCCGTTGATGTGTCGGCAGGTAATATGTTCCAGCGTTTTTGCATGTTAATAGGCTCTGTCGGTAGTATATCTTACTAAATCTTCCAAGGCTTCTCTTACTTCGGAGCGAGGAAACTGATGTAGAATATGTAACGCATCGTCTCTGAAACGTTCCATTTTTTCGGTGGCATAGGTAATACCGCCACTTGCAACTACCTTTTCGATAACGTATTGTACTTTTTCTGGTTGCTCATTTTCGTTTTTAATGATGTAGATGAGCTGCTTACGCAAATGTTTATCGCAGTTGTTAAGCGTATAAATGAGTGGAAGTGTTGCCTTTTTTTCACGAATATCATTGCCTGTTGGTTTGCCAACATCGGCAGTGCCATAATCGAAGAGATCGTCTTTAATTTGAAAGGCCATGCCAACAAGCTCGCCAAATTGTCGCATATTTTCAACGGCATCGGCATTGTTGCCAAAAGTTGTAAGTGCACCCGCCTTACAACTACTAGCAAGTAGCGAAGCCGTTTTGCCTTTGATGATATCGTAATAAATCTGTTCGTTAAGGTTAAGGTTGCGGGCTTTTTCCATTTGCAATAGTTCGCCTTCACTCATTTGCTGTACGGCAGCACTAAGTGTTTGTAAAATGGAATAATCGTTGTTGTTTAACGATAATAATAAACCTTTACTAAGAAGGTAATCACCAACAAGTACTGCAATTTTGTTTTTCCAAAGGGCGTTGATTGAAAAAAAGCCTCTACGTTCTTGCGCTTCGTCAACAACATCATCATGTACAAGTGTAGCTGTATGAAGTAGTTCTACCAATGCGGCTGCACGGTAGGTAGATTCGTTAATAGAACCTCCCAGCTTGGCACTTAGCAATACGAACATAGGGCGCATTTGCTTGCCTTTACGCTTAACAATGTACCGCATAATCCTGTCGAGTAGGCTGCTGGCATTGCTCTTCATTGCATTCTTAAAATACTCTTCGAAGGCTGCTAATTCTTGTTGTATCGCTATTTGTGCTCTTTGCATTGCTGAAAGTGGCACAAAATAAGTGTAAAAACGAGATGTTAAAATGCTTTGGTAAGGTTAATATTTACCGAAAGGTATGCAGCTTTATGGCCTAATTGTAAATCTAGTTAATATTTACTTGCGTAAATAAGACGCTTAACTATCTTTGCACCTAAGTTTGGTGAATAGCTAAATCACTAAAAATTTTAAATGATATCTATGGCAAGCAAAAGCTACACACTGGCGTTAGGCTTACTAACCCTCGCAAGCACCGCTGTTATGGGTCAACGTAATGATGTTTCTACCGATTGGTGGAAAGATTCATCAAAAGTTGCCACTCGTAACTTACCTCAGTTCAATGAATTCAGAAACAACCAGTATC
>DMPB01000205.1:20194-26152 GCA_003456175.1 Chitinophagaceae bacterium
CTCGTCCTCGTGATCAGTGGGAGTTAGGTTTCCATGGTGGATTGTCTTACATCTATGGCGATGTAGACCCTGTGGGAGGATTCTCTGGTGGTTTTTCTTTACGTAAGGCAATTGGCCACGTGGTATCTGTTCGTGCAGATTATACTGGTGGCTTTAATTATGGTCTTGATATAAAGCCAAGAAGTACCGCCCCATTAACACCTAACGGTGGCAACCCTTGGGCTTCATACAATAATCGTCCTGGCGGTTACTTTGCGAATTATCGTACTGCGTACCATCAAGGTAACTTCGATGTTATTTTCTCTTTAAATACGTTAAGCCATTACAGAGGAAATCCTAAGTTCAACGTATACTTATTTGGTGGATACTCTTTGTTGGCAGTAGACGTAGATGTTGATGCTCGTCAGGATAATGGTGCATTACACAATTTTGCGGGAATAAGTACACTTGGTTCACGTCGTGATATTCGTCGTAGTGTTAAAGACAGAATTGATGGTAACTACGAAAGTAATGGTGCTGTTACCGAAGGTAGCAGAAAGCAACTCGGATTGTTAGGTGGTAACATGCTATTACGCCATGCTGCTAGCTTAGGTGGTGGCATCTCTTGGCGCTTGAGTAAAAAATTATCTCTTGGTATTGAGCAGCGTTTCACTTTCTCATTTGATGATGATATGGATGGTGTTGCTGAAGGTGGTACTAGCGATATTTTTGCCTACACTGCTGTTCGTGGTGGTATTACGCTTGGTAATAGAGAGCGTAGAGTTGACCCACTTTGGTGGATTAACCCATACAATTTCGTATATAGCGAGTTGAACAGTCCTAAGCACATGAAATTACCAACGCCAGTGCTTCCTGATGCTGATGGTGATGGTGTAACAGATCAGTTCGATTTAGAGCCTTCTACACCTGCAGGCGCACCTGTAGATAGTAAAGGTGTTTCTAAAGATACAGATGGTGACGGTGTTCCTGATTTCAAGGATAAGGAATTACTTACTTCTCAAAAATGCTTCCCTGTTAATGCAGATGGCGTTGGTAATTGTCCTGAGCCAGCATGTTGCACTGAATTGCGTGATAAGATTGCTAACTTAAAAGTAAGTTCACAAGGTGAGTGTGGTGTTAGTAGCTTACCAAGCGTAGCTTTCAAACCTGGTGCTGTTAAAATATCTAAGGATATTGAAACCTTGCTTAATAGTGTTGCGCAGCAATTAATTGCTAATCCTTCTTGTAAAGTACGCGTAATCGGTTACGGTGCTACTAGCAAGAGTGCTCAACAATTAAGCTGGGATAGAGTGAACGCTGTAATCAAATACCTCGTTGAAAAGCAAGGTGTTTCTGAAAGTCGCTTCATTTTCAGCTATGGTCAAGATGGCGATGCTAACACAGTAGATCTTCAACCTACTACAGAAGAAGGTCCGAACACGGTACCTGCACCGCATCCAAACTTGAAGAAAACAAAGTAATCTTCAATTAATTAATAGTAAAACCCCGGATATCCGGGGTTTTTTATGCTTCCATTAACGCAAAGTTGTGCTAGCAACCAATTCCTTCCTTTATTTTGCAGCATTCTACAGAACTAATGAAAAGAATTCTACTGTTTTCCATTATCGTTGTTTTACTAGCTGCTTGCGGTGCAACTTACAATAAGGCACTCAAAAGCAAAGACAACGAGTATAAGTATAAAATGGCGGAAAAGTATTACGCCACTAAAAAATGGGATAAAGCTCAAACTTTGTACGATCAGCTATTTCCATTCTATAGAGGTACGCCCCGTTTTGAAGATATGTACTATAAGTTTTGCTACTGTGCTTACAATCAGCGAGACTATATGAATGCTGAAAATCTTTTTAAAACGTATGTAGAAAATTTCCCGCAAGGGCCAAGGGCTGTTGAGGCTGAGTACATGCGTGCCTACTGCTACTACAAGCAAAGTCCGAAAGTTGATTTAGATCAAACGCCTACTACCAAGGCGATGGGTTTGATGCAAACATTCATTAACACACATCCAACGCATCCGAAGGCGAAAGAAGCTGCTGATATTATTGATGTTTGTAGAGGTAAGTTAGAGGCAAAAGAATTTAAAGCTGCTGAATTATATTATAATCTTGGATTTTATAAAGCCGCGGCTATTGCTTACGCAAGTGTAATTGAGGCTTTCCCGGATTCTGAAAAAGGCGATGAATACAAGCTTCAGGCTATCAGATGTTACTACAAGTACGCAGAGAATAGCATTACAGAAAAGCAAGTAGAACGCTTTGAAAAAGTACTTTCTGAAAGTTTAGACTTTGCAGAACGGTATCCAAACAGTAAATTTGCAGCCGATGTTGCCAAATTCAAGCAATTAGCAACCACTAATATTCAAAATTTAAAGAACAACAATGAGCAAGCTACGTCGTCAACTCAGCGCTAATATTCCCAGTGTAGTAGAGGCCAAGCACTTGTTAGACATTAAAGCCAAAACTGGTAATTTGTATGAAAGCATCGCTGTAATTGCCCGCCGTGCAAATCAAATCAACATTTCTTTGAAAGAAGAGTTGCACAATAAATTAGAAGAGTTTGCTAGCCATACAGATAGCTTAGAAGAAATTCATGAGAACAAAGAACAAATTGAAATTTCTAGAGCCTACGAAAAAATGCCGAACCCTGCTATTCTAGCAACGCAAGAGTTTATGGATGATAAAGTATACTATCGTAACAACGATAACGACCTTTTCAGATAATTTTTTTAGTGAATGATGTTTAAACGGCAGTAACAACTGCCGTTTTTTATTTATCTATGTAGCTATGAACCTGCAAGGAAAAAAAATATTACTTGGTATTTCCGCAAGCATTGCAGCTTATAAATCTATTCATTTAGTACGCTTACTAATAAAGGCCGGTGCCGAAGTTAAAGTGGTACTTACCCCTGCAGCAGAAACATTTGTGAGCCCCTTGGTGCTAAGTACACTCAGTAAAAATACTGTTATAAGTGGCTTTGCCAACAGTAGTAACGATTGGAGTAATCATGTGATGCTAGGGCGTTGGGCCGATTTAATGGTGGTAGCGCCAGCGAGCTGTAACACCATTGCAAAAATGGCACACGGCCTTTGCGATAATATGCTGATGGCCACTTATTTAAGTGCAACAATGCCAGTAATGATCGCACCTGCAATGGATGAAGATATGTGGAAGCACCCAACTACCCAACGTAATTTAGCACAGCTACAAACCGATGGTGTACAGATAATACCTGTTGCGAGTGGCGAACTTGCTAGCGGACTAACGGGTGAGGGGCGAATGGCTGAGCCAGAAACAATTGTACAAGCCATAATAGCGCACCTTACGGTAAATGAAAACGCACAACCACTACGAGGTAAGAAAGTGCTTGTAACAGCAGGACCAACCTACGAAGCGATTGATCCGGTTCGTTTTATAGGAAATCATAGTAGTGGCAAAATGGGTATTGCAATTACAGAAGCCTTATTAAAGGCTGGTGCTACGGTGCATTTAGTACTTGGTCCAAGTACGCAGGCAATACCCCAAAACACTCAACTAACAGTACGCCGTGTTGTAAGTGCACAAGATATGTACGAGGCTTGTAATCGTGTTTTTGCCGATGTAGATATTGCTATTCTATCGGCAGCGGTAGCCGATTTTACGCCTGCAAATGTTGCTAACGAAAAAATAAAAAAAGATCAGGCAGCATTGTCGGTAACACTACAGCCTACTATTGATATTTTAAAAACACTAGGTGCAGCTAAAACAAACCAATTCTTAGTAGGATTTGCCCTTGAAACAAATAATGAAGAGGCAAACGCACTTAAAAAACTGGCTTCTAAAAATGCCGACGCTATTGTGCTTAATTCACTCAACGATGCTGGCGCTGGTTTCGGTACCGATACCAATCAGGTTCAAATATTTACCCGTAAGGGAGAAAAAATAGCATTGCCTTTACAATCTAAAAGCGATATTGCTCATCATTTGGTTCAATTTATTGCACAAGCAATTGCTCTGTAGTATGCGAAAATATTGTTGTTTATTAATAGCTATGGTATGCTACTTCGGTAGTATAGCTCAAGAATTGCAAGCAAAGGTTACTGTGAATGCACAGCGTGTAGCCACAACCGTAGATCGGAAAATCTTCACAACATTAGAAACACAGCTCACGAATTTGTTGAACAACAGAAAGTGGACTACAGAAAGCTACCAGCCTACGGAGAAAATTCAATGCAACTTCCTCATTAATATCGAGGCAATGGAAGAGCAAAACGTATTCAAAGCAACATTAGTAGTACAAGCTGCTCGTCCTGTATTCAGTGCATCGTATGTAACACCGCTAGTCAACTATCAAGATAGAGATTTCACCTTCAAATACGTTGAGTTTCAACCTATTGAGTTTAATGAAAATAGGGTACAGGGTACCGACCCGTTGGCAGCGAATCTTACCGCTACGGTGGCGTATTATGTATATCTCATTCTAGGGCTCGATGGCGATAGTTTCGCACCCAAAGGCGGGAGTTTTTATTTTCAAAAAGTGTTGAATATCGTTAATAATGCTCCAGAAGCAGCACGTATTAGCGGTTGGCGTTCATTTGACGGATTGCGTAACCGTTATTGGTTGGCCGATAACCTTAACAACAGTCGTTATAATATCATGCACGATATTATTTATGGCTATTATCGTTCGGGGTTAGATAATATGTATGAAAAGCCAACTGAGGCTAGGAAAAATATCATAGAAGCATTCACCAGATTACAAGCATTTAATCAGGAGAACCCTAATACTATGATTCTACAGTTCTTTATTCAAGGGCGTAGTACAGAAATTATAGGACTGTTTAAAAAGGGAACGCCACAAGAACGAAGCCGCATTGTAGAACTCATGAATACATTAGATGTTGCCAATGCAGGTGAATATAAAAGTCAATTACGGTAATTGAGTATATGCGTACACGCTTAAAATATTGTTGTTACATCTGCATTTTGTTGGTTATGTATGCTTGTACTCCAAACACGCATCCCAACAAACCAGACGGATTTATTGAAGTAATTCCTATGAGTAAAATTGTATGGGATATTGCTCGTGCCGATGAATATGTTTTCGGGTTTCAATTACGTGACAGCGCTTTTTCAGACAAGCTACTAATGGGCAAAGCAAGAGCAGAGATTTTTAAAATTCACAAGGTAACAGCAGCACAGTTTGCCAGCAGCTATAGGTATTATCAACAATATCCCGATTTACAAAAAGCCCTGTACGATAGCATAATGTCGCTAGCCAATAAAGAGGGGCGGAGTTTTATTCCGAATACAAGTACCCAATAATATTTAAGTACTTTCGCAGCAACTGATTGATGTAACATGAAAAAAGTAGTTGCTAATGCAGCCGCTGCCATCGCCGATATTGAAAACGGCGCCACTATTATGTTGGGTGGTTTTGGCTTGTGCGGTATTCCTGAAATATGTATCAACGCACTTGTAGCAAAAGGAGTGCAACAACTTACCTGTATTTCCAATAACGCTGGTGTCGACGATTTTGGCCTGGGCTTATTGCTCAAAACGCGTCAAATCAAGAAAATGATGAGCAGCTATGTAGGAGAAAATGCAGAATTCGAACGTCAACTTCTAAGTGGCGAATTAGAGGTAGAGTTAATACCGCAAGGTACGCTTGCCACACGTATTGCTATGGCTGGTATGGGTATTCCTGCGTTTTTCACACCAGCTGGTTATGGTACAGAAGTAGCCGAAGGCAAAGAAGTTCGTTCTTTTAATGGAAAAATGCATCTCATGGAGCATGCCTTACATGCCAATTTTGCCATTGTAAAGGCTTACAAAGGCGATACCATGGGTAATTTAATCTTCAGAAAAACAACCCGAAATTTTAGTGCTGCTATGGCAAGAGCCGGCAATATTACCATTGCCGAGGTAGAACATTTAGTGCCCGCTGGCGAGTTAGATCCCGATGAAATTCATGTGCCAGGCGTA
>DMPB01000027.1:0-139 GCA_003456175.1 Chitinophagaceae bacterium
GCAACGGCTGCAGCACCTTCTAAGAAGGCTGCTGCTAAAAAAGCATCGCCTAAAAAAGTAGCAACTACAAGTGAAAAACCAGTAAAGAAAGTAGCTTCAAAAGCAATAGTTGAAACACCATCGGCAGGTGCATTGCCTA
>DMPB01000027.1:370-2289 GCA_003456175.1 Chitinophagaceae bacterium
GCATTGCCTAAAGTAATTACCTTTTTGTTGCGCTATGGTACTACCTATGGTCAGCAGATTTTTATCACTGGCAACCACCCGAGCTTAGGCAATGGCGATATACCACAGGCGCCAGTAATGACATACATTAACGAGCAATACTGGAGTTTCACCATCACCGTTGAAGCCAATACTAGCTTCACCTACAACTACATCCTACGTAATAACGATGGCTCCGAAAGTTTTGATTGGGGTAGCGATAAGCACATTGATACCGCTCAATATTCGGGTAATATTACCATTGTTGATAGCTGGAACCATGCCGGTTATTTTGAAAATGCCTTTTACACCGAGCCTTTCCAAGAAATTTTATTGAAACGTAAGTCCCTTACGGTAAAACAAAATAAGCCTAAGCAGATAACGCATGAATTTAGAGTGAAGGCACCGTTATTGAACGAGCACGAAACCATTTGTTTGGTAGGCGAAGGCACTTCTTTACAACAATGGAATACGGCACAGCCTATTTTGTTACACAAAAAAGCGGGCGAAGCTTTTTATGCAGTATCGTTAGATTTATCTAACGCCCCACTGCCCATCAGCTATAAGTATGGTGTGTACAACGTAGCCGAAAAGCAGTTTGTACGTTTTGAAGATGGTAACAACCGTATTGTATGGGAAGCCGCAGCACAAGGCAAGCAAGTAATTGTGAACGATGGCTTTGCAGTATTACCAACAACTCAATGGAAGGGTGCTGGTGTTGCTATCCCAGTTTTCAGCTTACGATCAGAAAAAAGCTTTGGTGTTGGTGAATTTACCGATATGAAATTGCTGGTAGATTGGGCTAAAAGCGTAGGCTTAAAATTGGTGCAGATACTTCCTATTAACGATACCACAGCCAATAAAATTTACACAGATAGTTACCCATACTCGGCTATATCGGCGTTTGCCCTACATCCCATTTATTTAAACGTAACACAAGTAGCCGATAAGGCCAATCAAAGCATTGTAGCCGCTTACGCCGAGCAACAACAAGCTTTGAACAGCTTGCAGCAAATGGATTACGTGGCTACTATTGATACCAAATGGGAAATCATTAAACGATTGTACCCGTTACAAAAAACAAAAACTTTTAAAAGCAAAGATTACCAAGCTTTTTACGACCAAAATGAGCATTGGTTAGTGCCTTATGCAGCCTTTTGTTATCTAAGAGATATCTACGGCACTTCCGATTTTAATCAATGGCCAGAACATGCACAATACAATGCTGAAGCTATTTCTGCATTAAGTGCAGAGGGTAGCCCCGCTTACGATGCTATAGCTATACATTATTTTGTGCAGTATCACTTACACCTACAGCTTAAAGAAGCTACAGATTATGCACACGAAAATGGCATTATTGTTAAAGGTGATATACCTATTGGTATTTACCGTTATGGTGCCGATGCTTGGGTAGAGCCAGGTTTGTATCACATGAATGTACAAGCTGGTGCCCCGCCTGATAGCTTTGCCATCAAGGGGCAGAACTGGGGCTTCCCAACGTATAATTGGCAGGCAATGATGCAAGATGGTTTCGCTTGGTGGCGTAAGCGTTTTGAGCAAATGAGCCTTTATTTCGATGCCTTTAGAATAGATCATATCTTAGGATTTTTCCGTATATGGAGTATTCCTACCAACGCCGTTGAAGGTATTATGGGATATTTTGTTCCGGCTATTCCGGTGCACATTAACGAGTTATACGAAAAAGGTATTAGCTACAACTATTTCCGTTATTGTAAGCCACATATTACCGATCAGGTTTTATGGGATGTATTCGGTAACGATAGCGATACCGTTCGCAACGAGTTTGTAACTTTTGATGGCTTTGGTAACTACACGTTACGTCCAGAATTTGCAACGCAACGCCAAGTCGAAAATCACTTTGCTAACCTTACGGTAAATGA
>DMPB01000027.1:2511-2920 GCA_003456175.1 Chitinophagaceae bacterium
TTTGCTAACCTTACGGTAAATGAATACAATAACCGTATTAAACAAGGTTTGTACGATTTAATTAGCAACGTTATTTTATTTGAAGTAGAAGGAACCAATGCACAGCAGTTTCACTTCCGTTTTAATATGCAAAGCACAAGCAGTTATCGCTACTTAGATGCACATAGCAAGCAGCAGTTAGAGGCATTGTATGTAGATTATTTCTTCCGTAGGCAAGATGAACATTGGCAGAAAGAAGCATTAGCCAAACTGCCAGCATTGAAGCGTGTTACCAACATGCTAATTTGCGGCGAAGATTTGGGTTTAGTGCCAGCATGCGTACCCGATGTAATGAAGCAAAACGGCTTTTTGAGCTTAGAGATTCAACGTATGCCGAAAGATCCAAAGCGTGAATTTTTTCATCCGAACG
>DMPB01000027.1:3223-3607 GCA_003456175.1 Chitinophagaceae bacterium
GTACCCACGATATGAGCACCATTAGAGGTTGGTGGGAAGAAGATAGAAGCTTAACACAACGCTTCTACAATAAAGAGTTAGGGCAGTGGGGCGAAGCACCATTTTTCTGCGAAGCTTGGATTAACCGACTTATTGTAATTCAGCATTTGTATAGTCCTGCCATGTGGAGCATCTTTCAGTTGCAAGATTTGTTAGGTATTGATGCCGGTATTCGTGTTGAAAATCCGAACGATGAACGCATTAATATACCAGCCGATCCTAAACATTACTGGCGTTATCGTATGCATTTAAGTTTAGAACAATTGTTGGCAAGCAACGATTTTAATAATGATATCGCAAGCTTAGTAGCACAAAGCGGACGTGCGTAAGCATTTGCCGTAAGGC
>DMPB01000045.1:0-195 GCA_003456175.1 Chitinophagaceae bacterium
GGCTGGCACCCGCGGTAACCACCCAATACATATCCATTTCAAAATCTACCAAGTTCGCATCGGTATTGTTCATGAGTACATCTTGCGGCATTTGTCCGCCTACCAACTTGAAAGTGTAATCGTGGTTGTGATATGCAAATCGAATACCGTTTTTCTTGCATATTTCACCCTTCTGGTTGAACTCGTCGGCAATAC
>DMPB01000045.1:408-1790 GCA_003456175.1 Chitinophagaceae bacterium
GAACTCGTCGGCAATACGTTTATAATCGTCGATCGACTTTTGAGCCCCTTTGTATGGACAGATCAGATATTCCATACCAATTTCGGCGGCCTCTGCAGCCTTACGTTCAAAATCTTTACTAATATCGCAATGGCTGCTTGTTGGTTGCATACCAAGACCTTTTAAGTAGGCAGCATATTCTTTGTTCGTCATACCCCAAAAAATACCTTGTGGCCCTTCGAAGCTTTCAATTTTTTTATAGCCATATTTTGAAAGTTGCTTTAAAGTGGCCTTAGGATCTTTAGCCATATCTTCTTTAACAGAGTATACTTGGATACCAAAGATTTTATTACCCGCCAGTAACGATGCAAAGCTGTTGCGCTGTAGTAACAAAGCACCCAAAGACAACATACTTGCCTGCTGTATAAATTTTCGACGTTGATTGGATTGCATGAATGTGTAGTTTAAAATGATTGATTACAAAGCAAAAGCTTTATCGCCTTTTTTATACGGATAAGCCCCATCTAATTTCCCAGGAACTTCTACGTAACGGAGTTGCTTAGTAGCCCCCACTTCGGATGTAAAATAACCCAATAATGTGAGTTCTTTTATCATTTTGAAATAATGGGGTTCTGCTTTGCCATCTTTATTCTGCTGTGCATAGGCTTTTGCTTCTTTATCGATAGTGTTGAGTAGTTCTGTACGTTGTGCTGGCGTACATGCAAGAAAGCCATTATTAAATTTGGCTTTGCAAGCTGCTTCTAATGTTTCTAAGCCTGCCTTAAAAATAGCTTGCTCGTTAGTTTCGTAACAATCGTTCACCATCATATCCATGAACTCGCCTATTTTGGCTGCTTTAGCGCCGGGTGTAGTAGTAGTGGGTATAATGGTTTCGCCCACTTCATCGAGCAGTTCTATTTGATCGGCAGTAAGCAGCATACCTTTTTTGTAGTTGCTACTTTTACAACCTGTTAAAAATAAATTACCACCTATAACTGCGCCGCCCATTAACCAGGCTACTCTTGTTAATGCATCTCTGCGGTTCATATGTTTGGTTTTATGTGATTTTAGTAATAAGATTACTTACGTAAATGCTTTGCGTTGAAGCATTTACCGTAAGGTGTATTTATAAATTACCTTTTTTAAGTTCTTCTACCGCATGATTGGCAGCACGTGCTGTTAATGCCATGTAAGTTAATGAAGGATTAACGCAAGCACCGCTTGTCATACAAGCACCATCGGTTACAAATACGTTAGGAGCATCCCACACTTGATTCCATTCGTTGAGTACCGATGTTTTAGGGTCGCGGCCCATGCGAGCTGTACCCATTTCGTGAATACCAGCACCAAAAGTGTAACCGGCATCGTAGGTGTGCACATCTTTCATACCTGCGGCTTCGAGT
>DMPB01000045.1:2045-3119 GCA_003456175.1 Chitinophagaceae bacterium
AGCATCGTTCATCATGTCTTTACGCATGTTCAATTCGTTCTCACGAATGGTACAATCAAGATCAATAGTGGGTAGCCCCCATTTATCGCGTTTGGCTTTGTTGAGTACCATTTTGTTATCGTGATAAGGCAGAATTTCTCCAAAACCCATAATACCCATCGACCACTGACCGGGCTCGCTTGCGGCTTCTTTGAGTGCTTCGCCAATACCAACAGCTTCGGCAACATTGCTACCCCAGCCACCACGGCCTGCTCCGCCCTGATAACCAAAGCCTCTTAGATAATTTCGATCTTTACCTTTTAAGTTTTGATAGCGAGGTATGTAGATGCCATTAGCTCTTCTACCATACACAATGTAATCGTCGTAACCTTCGGCACGGCCACTAGCACCCAATTTAAAGTGGTGATCCATCACATTGTGGCCAAGCTCACCGCTACTACTGCCAAGGCCACCTTCCCAAACATCGGTGGCACTGTTCATAAGCACCCAAGCACTGTTCAATGCACTTGCATTTAGAAATACAATTTTGGCTTTGTACGTGTAGGTTTTATTGTCTTGCGCATCAAGCACTTCAACACCTGTTGCACGTTTTTTATCTTTATCGTACAGAATTTTTGTAACAATACTCCAAGGACGTAAGGTAAGGTTACCCGTAGCGTTAGCAGCTGGCAGCGTGGCACTTTGCGTACTGAAGTATGCACCAAATGGGCAGCCTAACCAACATTTATTGCGGTACTGACAGTTCACTCGATTGTTATGAGGCGCTGTTAAGTTAGCAGAACGACCAATAATCATTCTCCGGGCATCTTTGTAATGTTCTTTGATGCGTTTGGCAACATCTTTTTCTACAATAAACATTTCCATCGGGGGCAAAAATTTGCCATCGGGTAGTTGCGACAGACCTTCTACTGAGCCACTAATTCCGGCAAAGGTTTCTGCATAATCGTACCATGGCGCAATGTCTTTATAGCGAATAGGCCAATCGGTACCAATACCTTCTTTCGCATTCGCTTCAAAATCTAAATCGCTAAAACGATAACTCTGCCTACCCCACATTAAACTTCTGCCACCTAC
>DMPB01000045.1:3362-5753 GCA_003456175.1 Chitinophagaceae bacterium
CTGCCACCTACATGATACCCTCTAAACCAATTGAAAGGTTTCACCTCTTGGTACGGACAATCTTTTTCATTGGCCCACCAATCAACATTTGCCTCGTATAGAGTATAGTCTCGAGAGAGCACGGGGTAATCTTTTTTTAATTGTACGGGATCCATACCACGGTGCGGAATTTCCCACGGAGCTTTGGTAGCATTCACATAATCTTTAACGTGTTCAATGTTTTGTCCACGTTCAAGCATGATTACTTTTAGTCCTTTTTCGGTAAGCTCTTTGGCAGCCCATCCGCCGCTAATTCCCGAGCCAATTACGATGGCGTCGTAGGTGTAATTATCTGGCATTGCAATCGTTTTATATGTAGGTTATAAAAAGGTTTATCGTTAGAATATCATCAAACATCGCATACTTGAACAGCCTGCATGAGATTGGCGGCTTTCTGCTCGTTGGTTTTCCCGGTATTTAAAAACTCATGTGCTACATAGCCTTTGTAACCAGTTGCCACAATTGCTTTCATGATAGCAGGATAATTAAGCTCTTGTTCTGGTGTTAACTCGTGCCTGCCAGGCACACCAGCTGTATGATAATGGCCAAAGTATTGATGGTTTTGCTGAATAGTAGCAATAATATTGCCCTCATTAATTTGCATGTGATAGATATCGTACAACAACTTGAAATTCTCGCTTTGTAATGCCTTACATAGCGCAATACCCCAAGTGGTGTTGTCACACATATAATCTGGGTGGTTCACTTTTGAATTAAACAATTCCATTTGCAATACCACACCATATTTTTCTGCCAAGGGAAGAATCTTTTGTATGCCAGCAACACAATTTTTAAGACCGGTTTCATCATCCATTCCGCGACGATTGCCACTAAAAAGAATCAAATTCTTATACCCATTTTTAGCTACTAAAGGTATTAGCTCACTGTAATTTTTTACTAACGGTGTATGAAATTTTGGGTCATTGAATCCATCTACTAAATTCAGTTCGGCCCCGTTGCACATACTACTATCGATACCATATTGTTGTAGCGTATGCCAATCTTTAGGTCCAACTAAATCAATTGCATTAAAGCCTATTTGCTGCACCAACTTACATAAATCATCCAATGAAAGGTGATCGAAAGTCCACCTACAAACAGAATGCTTTACATTACCTTTTAATGCAAATTCCCTTGCGGTAAAATCATTTGCCCGTAAGGGTTGTATAACAGCACCACCTGCAATTAATGCCGATGCTGTTTGAATGAATTTCCTACGTTGTTGCATAAGGTAATTGTTAAACTGTTGCTTTTTTATTGTCTTTAAACAATAGTAAAAAAAGTACTGCGATAATTGCGGCGATAATTGCGGGAATACGCCAAATCTGCGGCCAATCGTGCCCGCCTTCGGCTAATTTGTAATGTTCTGTTATGTTGCCTGCTACCCAAAAGCCAACCAACATGCCGACACCATAGGTAGCCAATGTAATCATGCCTTGTGCTGCCGATCTAATGCGTTCACCAGCTTTGTTATCGGTATAAATTTGTCCGGTAACAAAAAAGAAATCGTAGCAAATACCGTGCAATGCTATCCCAATATATAGCAACCACATACCGCTACCTGTATCGCCAGCAGCAAAAAACAAATAGCGCAATGCCCAAGCTATCATACCAATGAGCAACATTTTTTTCACGTTAAAGCGGGCAAAGAATAAAGGCATTAGAAATAGAAAAGCCGTTTCACTCATTTGGCCAATACTCATTTTACTTGCTGCTTTCTCAACACCAATTTCATTTAAAAACAAGTTGGTTTCTTGATAATAAAATGCTAGCGGAATACATATAAGCATAGAGGCTAAGAAGAAAATCAAATAGTTTTTATCTGCCAACAGCTTCAATGCATCTAGCCCTATGATTTCTGCAAAGCTTGCTTGTTGATCTTTCTTACCCGGCGGTGTATTGGGTAAAAAGAAACTGAATAATCCTAACACAGCCGAAATAACTGCAGCTGCAATAAAGGTATTCTTTAATACCATGTTTTGCTCCCATCCAAAATAGCCGAGTAGTAAGCCGGCAGCAATCCAACCTAGCGTACCAAACACTCGAATGAGGGAAAACTCTTTTTCAGCATTTTGAATTTGTCCTAACGCAATTGCATTGACCAATGCGAGTGTTGGCATGAATAAAATCATATAGCCCAACAACGCAGGATAGAAATCGGAGAAGTTGTTCACTGTAGAAATGTAATACAATAAGCCAGCACCGATTAAATGGAGGACACCTAAGATTTTTTGCGCTGCAAAGAACCTATCTGCAATCATTCCGATAATGAATGGTGCCACAATAGCGCCCCACGCTTGTGTACCATAAGCCAAGCCGATTTCGGTATCTTTAGCAGATAAGCTTTTAGAT
>DMPB01000045.1:5994-11107 GCA_003456175.1 Chitinophagaceae bacterium
AAGATAAGTAAGTTCCCATTGTTACAAACCAAAACCCCCATATTAGGAAGTTCAAAAACATCATAGCTGATAGCTGAAGGCGAACAGAAAATTTCATTGTAGCAAGCAGGTTGTTATGGTAAAATATCTTGGTTAAATGTAGCGTAAAAATGACATAATGAAACACACAAATCTTTTTTTCGGCAAAACTTGTATGAGTTACCGCCACTAGCTTTCTGTTGGCATAAAATATTTACCGTAAGGTAATCTTGAATAAAAAAAACACAATAACATTGTGTCAAACTAACATTATGCAACCATTACGTATGGGCATGATTGGTGGTGGCCCAGGTGCTTTTATTGGTTCCATCCACCGGATTGCAGCCAGAATAGACGGACATATTACTTTAGTAGCAGGAGCTTTTAGTAGCAGTTATGAAAAGTGCGTAGCAATGGGCACTTCGTTAAGAATTAACCCCGAACGTTGTTACGCTTCTTACGAGCAAATGATAACTACCGAAGCACAATTACCTGCCCATGAAAGGATTGATTTTGTTAGCATTGTAACGCCTAACCACCTTCACTTTGCACCTGCAAAATTGGCGATGGAACATGGGTTCGATGTAGTGCTCGATAAGCCTGCTACCTTTACCCTACAAGAAGCTGAAAATCTTGCTAGTGTTATACAAACTACCAACCGTACCTTCTGTTTAACCCATACCTATACCGGCTATCCGATGGTAAAGCAAGCCCGACAAATGATTGCGAATGGCATGTTCGGTACTATCAGAAAAGTATATTTAGAGTATCCGCAAGGTTGGCTAAGTACCTTTTTAGAAAGCGAAGCCAACAAGCAAGCAAGTTGGCGTACCGACTCTACCAAAAGTGGTATTGCCGGCAGCATGGGCGATATTGGTACACACGCATTTAACTTGGCCGAATATGTGAGTGGCCTTCAAGTAACAGCCCTATGCAGCAGCTTACAAATTGTTGTTCCTGGCCGACTTTTAGATGACGATGGTGCAGCATTATTACGATTTAATAACGGTGCCACAGGTGTATTAATGGCCACTCAAATAGCCGCAGGCGAAGAAAATAACGTGAAAGTGCGTGTATATGGTGAAAAAGGCGGCATTGAATGGCAACAGCAAGATGCAAATACCTTACAAGTAAAATGGCTCGATGCACCTACACAAATCTACAGAACAGGTACCGGCTACGTTGGCAGCTATGCACAGCATAACAGTCGTACACCTGCGGGCCACCCCGAAGGATACCTTGAAGCTTTTGCCAATCACTATCGCAACTTTGCCCTTACGGTAAATGCTAAACGTAATGGTGAAACTCCAACACCTGAAATGCTCGACTTCCCTAATATCAATGATGGTGTTAGAGGCATGCGTTTTATTGAACGTGTGGTAGCCAGCAGCAACGCTCAAGAAAAATGGATTTCGTTTTAATACAACATCTTTAATTTTAAGCATCAACTTGCTATATGACAACCATAAAAGGCCCTGCTATATTCTTAGCACAGTTTGCCTCCGATGAAGCCCCTTTTAATACCCTCGATAATATTTGTCGTTGGGCAGCTAGCTTAGGTTTTGTTGGCGTACAAATACCCAGTTGGGATCAACGATTTATAGACCTACAAAAAGCAGCAGAAAGTAAAACCTACGCCGACGAAATCAAAGGCATTGTGGCAAGCCATGGCATGCACATCACCGAACTTTCTACACACTTACAAGGCCAACTTGTAGCAGTACACCCCGCTTACGATGCCCAATTCGATGGTTTTGCCCCAACAGCAGTACATAACAACCCAACGGCACGGCAGGCTTGGGCGGTACAACAACTTATGTATGCTGCCAAAGCCTCATATAACTTGGGCTTAACTGCACATGCCACTTTTAGCGGCAGCCTACTATGGCACAATGTATACCCTTGGCCGCAGCGCCCCGAAGGCTTAATTGAAACAGGATTTACAGAACTCGCTAAACGTTGGATGCCTATTTTAAATGAGTTCGACAATTACGGTGTTGACCTTTGCTACGAGGTACATGCCGGCGAAGACTTACATGATGGTATTTCATACGAACGTTTTTTAGACAAAGTACAGCAACACCCAAGAGCTTGCCTACTATACGATCCATCGCATTTCATTTTACAATGCCTCGATTATATTGAATACATTGACCATTACCACGAACGCATTAAAGCTTGCCATGTGAAAGATGCCGAATTCAGGCCCGATGGTAAGCAAGGCGTGTATGGCGGTTATTTAAACTGGGCCGACAGAGCCGGCCGTTTTAGAAGTTTAGGTGATGGTCAGGTTGATTTTAAACGCATGTTCAGTAAACTAGCGCAATACAACTATACCGGATGGGCTGTACTAGAATGGGAATGTAGCATTAAACACCCCGAAGTTGGTGCCGCCGAAGGTGCCGCCTTCATTAAGCAACACATTATTCCGGTAACCAATAAAACCTTCGACGACTTTGCAAGTACAGGCGCTAATGAAGCGCTGAATCGTAAGATACTCGGTTTACAATAAGCTACCTTACGGTAAATGAACCAACAAAAAACATTAAAATAAAACAATATGAAATTATTAGCAGTTACCACTACGGTTGCTACCATGATGCTAGCTATTGCTTGCGGCAGCAGCAATGAATCCAAAGAAGCAACTACAGCAAGTACCACTACTGTTGACTTAAGTAGTAACCCCGACTATCAAAAAGGATTAGAACTAGTAAGCAAAAGCGACTGCCTTACATGCCACAAAATCGAAGAAAAACTAACAGGCCCAGCCTATAAAGAAATTGCACAGAAATATGCAGGTGCCGATACTGCAGTTGCTTATTTAAGTAAAAAAATTATTACTGGCGGCAGCGGCGTTTGGGGTACTATTCCCATGACACCACACCCACAAATTTCACAAGCCGATGCCGAAGCTATGGCTAAATATGTTTTGCTTTTAAAATAACCTCCACATGAAAAAAATTCTAACGATTGCTGCATTAAGTATTGCCACGCTTGCATGCAAGAGTCAACAAAAATCCACCGATGGTTTTGTACCATTGTTTGATGGCAAAACCACACAAGGCTGGCATAACTATGGCAAAACTACCATTGGCAAAAGCTGGATTGTTGAAGACGGCACCTTACACTTAGACGCAAGTAATAAAAGTGGGTGGCAAACCAAAGATGGTGGCGATATTATTAGTACCGAAAGCTATGGCAACTTTCATTTAAAACTAGAATGGAAAATTGCGAAGAATGGCAATAGTGGTATTATCTTCTACGTACATGAAGATACAGCCAAATACAAATACCCGTGGATGACCGGACCAGAAATGCAGGTATTGGATAATGCCGGCCACCCCGATGCAAAAATCATCAAACATAGAGCCGGCGATTTGTATGATTTAATTACAAGTAGCCCTGAAACTGTAAAACCGGCAGGCGAATGGAATCAAGTAGAAATAATTAGCCTGAACGGAAAATTAGAATTTTATTTGAACGGAAAGCTTGTAGTAAGCACTACCCTTTGGACTGCACAATGGTTTGATATGATTGCTAAAAGCAAGTTCAAAGAGTTCCCTGGTTTTGGTACGTATAAGCAAGGGCATATTTGCTTGCAAGATCATGGAGATGATGTTTGGTATAGAAATATTATGATTAAACGATTATAACATTTACCGTAAGGAAATGAACCACCGCAGTAATAACACTGCGGTTTTTTTATACCTTGCCGTATGGAACAAAGTGAACGACAATATTGGGTGGTGAAGCAACAACAAGTTGCCAACTCGTATTTCGAAAATTATACTGCTTACCAAAAACGCCGTTTCGAAGCAGAACATTTGGGTGCACTGGCATTACTCATGGCTACACACTTAACCAATAACGATGAATTTGCCTACTGGCAATCGCAGTTCGATGAAGTAGTTCGGCTATTACCCAAACCCAACAACAGAAACAGCAGCGAAGAAAGAGCTTACCTCTTTAAATGGATGGATTTAAAAACAAAGCTTCGTATCAAATACAAATGGTATTGCACTACCGATGCTAGTGGCGTTGCTATTGGTATTGGCATAGGCTTATGTATTGGTAGCGGACTTGGCATAACATTGAAAAACTTAGCCACAGGCTTAGCATTAGGCGTAGGCATTGGAGCCTTTTTAGGCTTTCTGATGAAACGATTCATTATTGCTAAAGCTATTAAAGCAGGAAGAGCATACTAGCATGATTACCACAACAACAATTCTATTATTATGCGTTGCAGCTTTCATGGCTGGCTTCGTAGATGCTATTGTTGGTGGTGGTGGCTTAATTCAAACACCGGCTACGTTAATTATGTTGCCACAGCAACCCGTAGCCAGCATTCTCGGAACGGTAAAACTACCTAGCCTTTTGGGTACGAGCATTGCAGCATATCATTACCACAAGCAAGTACAATTACAATGGCGTTGGGTAATACCATTGGCAGCAGTAGCTTTCACGGCTTCGCTAACAGGCTCTATATTAGCAACACAAGTAAGTAATGCTTATTACAAACCAATTGTATTATTTATTTTAGCAATGGTTGCTATATATACCTACTCACAAAAGCAACTAGGTATTGCACCACAAAAAATGCCAAATGCTACCAAAGCACTCTTGTACAGTCTTTTGGCTGGCAGTATCATTGGCTTTTACGATGGCTTTATTGGGCCTGGTACAGGCAGCTTTTTAGTACTTGCCTTTGTGGCACTAATGGGCAACGATTTTCTGCATGCTAGTGCACACGCCAAGTTGGTAAATGTTGCTACTAACCTTGCTAGTATTTTATACTTCGGCAGCAAAGGGTATGTGCTTTGGTCGGTTGCGCTACCTATGGCGGCCGCCAATATTGCAGGCAATTACGCTGGTGTTAAATTGGCGTTACTAAAAGGCAACAGTTTTGTACGAATTGTTTTTTTAGGTGTTGTTCTCGCCACTATTTGTAGGCTCGCATGGGATGTATTACCTTACGGTAAATGACGCAGTAGCATCAACAATATATGTTACTTCTTTATCGCCCAAACAACTGTTCAAAAACCAACTTTCAAATGCCGATGGTGGCAAATACACGCCTTCCCTTAACATATGATGA
>DMPB01000045.1:11336-12474 GCA_003456175.1 Chitinophagaceae bacterium
TGCCTTCCCTTAACATATGATGAAAGTATTGGCTAAACAAAGTTTGATTACATGCAGCTGCACTTTCAAAATCAACTACTTCGTGTTCGCAGAAATGAACACTTATCATACTACCAATATGGTTGATGGTTACTGGTATGCCCTTACGGGTAAATATTTGCCGTAAGGCTATTGCTAACCTTTCTGTAGTATTAGCTAAGGTATTATAAACATCGGGTTGTGCTTGTAGTAAAGATAACAGCGTGTAGCCTGCCGTCATTGCTAGCGGATTACCACTTAGCGTTCCGGCCTGATATACTTTACCAAGTGGCGCCAAATGTTCCATGATACAACGCTTACCGCCAAAGGCACCCACAGGTAGGCCAGCTCCAATAATTTTTCCATAGGTTACCAAATCGGCCTCTACTTGCAACAATGCTTGTGCACCACCGGCTGTAAGGCGAAAGCCCGTCATTACCTCATCGAAAATGAGTACAATTTGGTTATCATCGCAAATGGTACGCAAGCCTTCTAAAAAGCCAGCCTTAGGCAAAATACAGCCCATATTACCAGCCACCGGTTCTACAATAATGGCAGCTATTTCGTTGGGATACTTCGATACGAGTGCTTCAACAGCAGCTAAGTTGTTATAGGGGGCTACCAAAGTATCGTTAGCAACGCCTACACTTACACCCGATACTTCCTCAATATCGAGCGTAGCTAGGCCACTACCTGCTTTCACTAAAAAGCTATCGGCATGGCCATGATAACAGCCATTGAACTTAATTATTTTATTGCGTTTTGTGTAGCCACGAGCCAAGCGAATGGCACTCATGCAAGCTTCTGTACCACTATTTACCATACGTATTAAATCGATATTCGGTACCATGCTTTTAATAAGCTTAGCCATTGCTATTTCTAAAGCCGTGGGCATTCCGTAGCTAGTTCCATTTTCTACTTGCCCTTGAATTGCAGCTGTAATGGCAGGGTGAGCATGCCCAAGTATCATAGGCCCCCATGAGGCAATACAATCGATGTATGCTTTATCATCTTCATCAAATACATAAGTGCCCGAAGCCCTTTTTGCAAATATGGGATTACCCCCAACACTTTTAAAGGCACGTACTGGCGAATTAACACCACCCGGAATATGTTGTTG
>DMPB01000045.1:12702-21133 GCA_003456175.1 Chitinophagaceae bacterium
CACCCGGAATATGTTGTTGTGCCGCTTCGAATAAGGCAATACTTTGTTGAAACATAGAATGTTTAAGCTTGTAGTAATTTTAAATAGGTTTCGGCGTAATAAGTAGCGATAATATCGGTGCCAGCTCGCTTAATACTTAACAGTGATTCTATCATGGCGGCTTGCTCATCTACCCATCCTTGTGCTGCAGCTGCTTTAATCATAGCATATTCGCCACTTACCTGATAAGCAGCAACAGGAACGTTCACTTTGTTTTTAATATCTCTGATGATATCGAGATAACTTAATGCTGGTTTAATCATTACAATATCTGCACCTTCTTGAATATCCATAGAGGTTTCTTTTAATGCCTCTATACGGTTAGCCGGATTCATCTGGTAGGTTTTTTTATCGCCAAAACCTGGGGCACTATCTAAAGCATCTCGAAAAGGGCCATACCAACACGAAGCATATTTAGCACTATAACTCATAATACCCACATGATGCTGTTGGTGGTTTTCTAATGCCCGCCTTATAGCAGCAACTCTACCATCCATCATATCACTTGGTGCCACAAAATCGGCTCCTGCAATTGCGTGTGATACTGCCATTGCTGCTAGTACCGCAACAGTAGCATCGTTATTAATCAATCCGTTAGTAACAATACCATCGTGCCCGTAGATAGAGTATGGATCTAGCGCAACATCAGTAAATACAAGTATTTCAGGCACCGCCTCTTTAATGGCTTTAATACTCTTTTGCATCAATCCATCAACACGCAGTGCGGCTGCACCTGTATTATCTTTTTCTGTATCGGCACACTTAATAAAAAGTAAAACGGCTCTTGCACCTATGCTATACAAATGCTTAACATGCAACACTGTATTTTCTAGACTCATTCTGTAATAACCAGGCATTGAAGGTATTTGCTCTTTTACGTAAGTACCTTCTACAATAAAAAAAGGAACTAAAAAGTCGTTGGCACTAACATTCGTTTCTGCTACCAAGCTTCGAATAGCAGCGTTGGTTCTTAAGATTCTATTCCTACGTTGTAAAAACATATATTATAATTTAACCCAATTTTTGGGCTGTTGTAATACTGCTAACAATTGTGCTTCTGGCGAATTTGCTGTAGGCTTATCATGATACTCAAAGCGAACAGTGGGAGGTAAACTCATTAAAATACTTTCTGTTCTACCGTTGGTGTGTAAGCCGAAGAGGGTTCCTCTATCGTGCACAAGATTAAATTCAACATAGCGACCGCGTCTTATTTCTTGCCAATGCTTTTGTTGTGCTGTAAAAGCTTGCTGCTTGCGCTTTTGCACAATTGGCATATAAGCAGCAACAAAACCATATCCACAGGCCGAGGCTAGGGCTATCCAATTATTGGCACTCATGCTGTTCGTTGGCCGCTTGTAATCGTAGAAAATGCCTCCCACACCACGTGCTTCATGATTACGATGCTTATTAACAAAATAGGTATCGCAACTTTGTTTGAAGCTTGGATAAAAAGACGTATCAAATAAATCGCACTGCTGCTTATACACAGTATGAAAGTTAATAATATCTTCTTCCAGTAAATAATAAGGAGTTAAGTCGGCACCACCACCAAACCAATAATCAATCAAAGTACCAGCAGCATCATACAATTCAAAATAACGATAATTAAAATGTACCGTAGGCACCCAAGGATTGGCAGGATGAATAACACTTGAAATACCACAAGCAAACCACTGTTCGCCACTAATGTTCAATTGCTTTCGCATTGCATCTGTTACCGTTCCATATACGACAGAAGTATTAATACCAGCTTTTTCAAATACAGTTCCGTTGCTCATAACTCTTGTAATGCCGCCACCGCCGCCCGAACGTTCCCATGTATCAGTAATAAAAATACCATCTCCATCTTCACGTTCTAAAACGCTACACAAATGGTCTTGCAACTCGTGTATCATAGTTACAAATTGCTCTTTTACAGATGTACTCATAACTACACTACTGTTTGTAATTTTTAACAGCTTCAATAAAAGCTTTTGCGTTAGCTACTGGAATATTAGGTGTAATACCGTGCCCAAGATTGGCGATATAATGTTGCACACCAAAGTCATCTATCATAGCAGTTACCGCTTGTTTTAATTGTGGTATGGGTAACAATAATTTTGCAGGATCGAAATTACCTTGCAGCACAGTATTCCTTACGGTAAATGAGCGAGCTTGTGCTGGGCTTATACACCAGTCTATACCTAAAGCTTTAACACCTGCATTGCTTAAAGAAGTTAATGCATACCAACTACCCTTCGGATATATGATAACAGGTACTTTTGCTACCAAAGCTTGATAAATTCTTAGCAAATAAGGCTCTGACCACACTGCAAAATCTTCAGGAGAAAGTAAGCCACTCCAACTATCAAAGATTTGCAACGCATCAACACCAGCTATTACTTGTTGTTCTAGATAATTAATAGTTGTTATTGTAATCATATTCAATAACCGATGCGCCAACTGAGGTTCTTGATAACAAAATTGCTTTGCTTTTTCAAAGGTTTTACTGCCCTTACCTTCAACCATATAACATAGAATGGTGAAAGGTGCTCCTGCAAAGCCTATTAGCGGCACTTCGTTATTCAGTGCTTGTTTAGTACAACGAATACCCTCAAATACATATGCAAGTGCATTTGCTACATCTGGAATCTGAATTCGGTTAAAATCGTTTATTGTTTTTATAGGATTTGGCAGTAGTGGGCCTACACCTTCATTCATTTGCACTTCTAATCCCATTGCTTGAGGCACTACTAAAATATCGCTAAACAATATCGCTGCATCACTACCAACAATATCAATAGGTTGCTTTGTTATTGCAGCTACTAACTCTGGTGTTTGTACTCTTGTAAAAAAATCGTACTTACGTTTAAGTTCCATGTATGCTGGTAAGTAACGCCCTGCCTGCCGCATCATCCATACAGGTGGCCGCTCTACATTCGCTCCAGCAAGTGCTCGTAATAATAAATCGTTCTTTATAAAATTATTCATGTTTAAATAGCTTGATAATGTTCAAAATATTCGCATACTAATTTTGCAACTGCTTCTTGCGTTGGCTTACTGGCTATTAGTATTTGATCGTTAGCGATACCCATTTGCCGTAAGGCTTGTGCTGTTGTATTACCGACACAACAACATATTTGCGTATTAATTAATTGATTAAGCTCAAAAAAACTCTCTACTGCACTAGGACTAAAAAAAAGTACTGCATCGTAATGGTGCATTATTTTTTGAGGCTGTAATACCGTTTGATATAACACAAATTCATGCACAGTTATACTTTGCTGTTGTAGGTATGTTGGCAGTTCGCTTCTACGAATATCTGAACAACAAAAAATTACAGTTTCTGAATAACCTTTAAGCCTTATCATTTGTGCCAACTGCCGTGCACTTGTTGCTGTAAGTAATGGTGTGATACCAAATTTTTGCAAGGTGGTTTTTGTTTCTCCTTGTAAAGAGTAACAAATGCAGCTATTGTGTAGTTGCAACTTTGTTGCCCTTAATAGTTTAAAAAATTGCTCAACAGCTACCCTACTTGTGAATACAAAATGATGTGGTTTTGTTGCTAACAAATCTTCAAAATTTGCTGGCTTCATAGGTTTCGTAACAATGAACTCATAGTTGTTAACAACAATATCGTGTGTTAACAACCATTGTTTCAATACTGGTTGTATTAATTTAGTAGCAATAACATTTCTCAGCTTTCGCATATTTGCTATTAGGCTAATAGTTTAGAAGCATTATTATCGATGGCCCATTTTACCGCAAGGTTTGCCAACCGATTAGCTTGTTCAGTAGTTGCGATAAAGGTTTGTTCAATTTGTGTACTAGCATCGTTACTTGTGATGTTAACATGCATGTGTACTTGCTCATCTAACTGAATTGCCAAGGCTGCAATTGGAGTACTACAACCACCCATTAGTTGTTTTAAAAATTGACGTTCTTGTGTTACGCATACAGCTGTAGGCTGGTGGTGTATTGCTTTACAAAGTGCTAACAGTGCTATATCATTACTTCGTGCAGTAACTACAATTGCTCCTTGTGCAGGTGCTGGCGTCATCCACATTAATGGTATCTTATATGGCCATTTGATACCTATGCGTTCTAAACCTGCAGCTGCAAATATGGCACCATCCCAATTTGAATTTTGTAACTTTTGCAAGCGTGTATTAACATTACCTCTAAGATTTTCAATAGTAGTATTAGGATACTTATAACACCATTGTGCCTTACGCCTTATACTGCTACTCGCTATTAATAGTGCAGTTTCTTTGGTTGCTGAAAGTACTTTTGAATATGTCGCTTCATTCCTACAAACTAGTAAATCGTATGGATTTCCTCTTTCGATAATAGCAGCTTCACATGTTCCCTCGGCGAGTTGTATGGGCACATCTTTGTAAGAATGTACAGCGATATCAATTTCTTTATTGAGTAATGCTATATCCAATGACTTGGTAAAAATCCCCTGCACACCCAAGCTATACAGCGGCGTTGTTAAATCAATATCACCATCACTTTTAATTGGTACAATTTCAATTGCTTCATCAGTATACTGCTTTAATAAACTCGCAATATGATGTGCTTGCCACGTAGCCAATTCGCTCTCTCTTGTTCCAAGCTTTATCATGTGTTATGCTTTAAAAAATAATTACTTCATTGATAGCATGTAGCAGATGACATCCTTTATATGCAGGTGCATTTTTAATTTTTAATGCAAGCTTTGAGGCTATCTGATTTATGTTTGAATCTATCTGGCTTTTAAACAAATACGAACCAACCGCATTTTTACTGCTTATACTCAAAACATATTTTTTGAATGTACGAATACACTTCATTTGCTCATACTCCAAAAGCCAGCGTTCAAAAGCTTGTATTGTTGCTTCTACTATTGTAATCGCTTTTGGAACAGCAGTTACTCTAGTTTGCAAGCTTTCCGTAAGAATATTTGATATTATATCAACATCTACTACATACTGCCCTACTAATTTATTTAAACCTTTATCTATAATGGAAGGAATGGAAGCATCTAAAAATAATCTTTGCTTACATGTTTTTATATTGTCTGTGTTCAGTTGGTAGCCTCCCCCAATAGCACCAATAACAATATCTGCATCATTCACTGATTGGTATCGCTGTTCCCAAGGTATTGGAGTAATACTGTTGTATTGTGAAAAATCTTCAACTTTATCAAGCGTTCTATTACATATCGATAAATCTAGGTGAGGCATATAAGTCAATATGTTTTTAGCTATCGACTTACCAAAGGAACCAAAACCAAGTAATAGTAATTTTGTAGCATTATTGGGTGCATTATTTTTTAGATACTTCACTATAGCATAAGCAACAGAAGTAGTTCCGTCACTCAACTGTGTTTCATTCTTAACGCGTTTTGAACATTGCAAGGCAATATTTACAAGCCTTTCCATAAAAACATTAGTAGCATTGAACGACTTGCTTAAACTTAAAGCTTGCTTTACTTGATCTACAATTTCTCTATCACCCAAAATTTGAGAATCTAATCCGCTTGCTACTCTTAATAAATGACTACACGCAACCTTACCAGCGTAATGATAAATATTTTCATTGAGTACAGTAACATTATTTTGTACAATATGTTGCCACTGTTCTAGCAACCATTCTGCACTAATATTATAAGCATACAACTCAGTTCTATTGCATGTAGATAATACCAACAACCCTGCATTACCAAATAAAGCAGCTTTTTGATACAAATCACAAATAGCATCTGCTGATAACTGAAATTGAGAACGAGTATAACTATCGGTTTTCTTATAGCTAATACCTATTACTATAAAATGATGGAATGATGCCATATGCTTTGTTATCATAACTGATATACGTGCAAATGTGTAGACAAGGTTCTCCGTGAAAGTCATAAAAGTGTCAAACCACATACACCGATTTTCTGACAATTTGCTGACAATCAAAAAGCATTTATACACGTACATAGTTTCGCAATTAAAAGATAAGTAGCATGTCGAAAGTTATATTACTCATGAATCTTGGTTCACCTGATAGCACGAGTGTTAGAGATGTAAAAAAATATCTTAATGAGTTCTTAATGGATGAACGTGTTATTGATATACCTGCTTGGATAAGAAAGATACTAGTGAAAGGTATTATAGTTCCGTTTCGCTCTCCCAAGAGTGCCAAAGCTTATCAATCGATTTGGACTCCCGAAGGCTCACCATTAATCAATCTTACCTATCAATTAAAAGAAGCTGTCCATGCATTTACGCAAATACCTGTAGAAGTTTGTATGCGGTATGGTAACCCAACACCACAACAAACATTTGACTCCATTCAAAAGAAATATCCAACCTGCAACGAAGTAATTTTGTTTCCGCTCTATCCGCATTATGCAATGAGTAGTTATGAAACTGCTGTTGTATATGCACAACAAGTACACCACCAACAACAATACAACTTCAAACTAACTACGATACCTGTTTTCTACGAACACCCTGCTTACATACATGCTTTATCAAAAAGTATTGAGCCCTATTTAAAAAACAACTACGATCAAATTATTTTTAGCTATCATGGAATACCAGAAAGACATGTTAAAAAAACAGATACTACAAAATGCCATTGCTTACAACAAAATAATTGCTGTGGCACATCATCTCAAGCCCATACAACTTGCTATCGGCATCAAGTATTTACTACTACAGCAGCCGTAGTAAGTACCTTAAATATACCTTACGGTAAATATCAAACAACATTTCAAAGCAGGCTCGGTAGCGATGCTTGGCTAAAACCATACACAGCCGATACCTTACAACAATTACCCAAAAAAGGCATTAAAAAGTTAATAATAGTTTGCCCAGCATTTGTAAGCGACTGCCTTGAAACAATCGAAGAAATTGGAGAAGAAGGCAAAGAAATTTTCTTGGAAGCAGGTGGCGAAAGCTACACAGTAATACCATGTTTAAATACAAAACCACTTTGGATTAAGGCAATCAATACCATTATTAACGAACACTCATCTTTACATTAAGCATGTTTTTATATCTGAAAGCTATTCATATCATTTTTGTGGTAACATGGTTTAGCGGTATGTTCTATGTTGTTCGCTTATTTATTTATAATACAGAAGCAAATCAGCAAAACCAAGCCACGAAACAAATACTACAACAACAATTTGCAATCATGCAAAAACGCTTATGGCTTGGCATTACTTGGCCATCAGCAATTATTACAGCAATATTTGGAGTGTCACTACTACTACAATATCCAACAATTCCACCTTGGCTTTGGCTAAAGTTATGTTTTATAACAGGCTTATACGCGTATCACTTTTCGCTGCATCGCATATACCAGCAACAACAAAAAGGGATACATAAATTCAGTAGCACACAATTACGATTGTACAATGAAGTAGCAACAATATTTCTTGTAACTATTGTGATGCTTGTTGTTGTTAGGACACAGCTTAGTGCAGCATGGGGATTACTAGGCTTACTAGTATTAATAGTAGGCGTAACTACAGCAACACTTATTTATAAACGCATAAGAAAGCAGAAATCTTAACGTATATCTTCTTCCTTCGGTATAGGAATGGTTACTTGTATATAATCAAAATAATGCTGTTGCACTGTTTCGTAAAACCACAGTACATCATCAATTTTTCCATGACCATGTATGTCGGCTAGTTTAAAAATCATGAGATACAATAATCCAACAGCCGTACTTGGATAAATTTTATTATTAATATAATTCCAACGCTCAAATTTAGGTACATCGCCGGTTGCAAGAAAGGTTCTAAACAACCCATACGACATATCATGCAACTCTACTGTTCTGTAGATACGTTGCTGTGCAGCAGGGTTATCGGCAAGGTCGGCACCTAAAATCTCCATCGTTGCCATTAAACTTACCAAACCATGCCGCTTATGTGCATCTTTACCCGTAAGGGGGTGTGCAATTACCAACGATTTATCTTCTCTAGGCTTACCAATATCGTGTAATAGTGCAATTACTTTAAGCTCTCTAAAAACAGCTTCGTGGGTTAAATCAAATTGTTTTAATAGAGCAAATAATGCCGTATAAAAAGCTGTAGGAGGTGCTGTAAAAATAGCAATCACATTATCGTAGACTGCCTCTAAATGGTGCGACAACATTACGCCACTATCATTACTGTAATGACTATCTACGGTATTACATGCTAAAGCCCACCATTCCGACGATTTAATTTTTCCTATGAATAAGGTATCGTTAATTAATTGCATAGCAATAGCTAAGGTAGGTACAAGTAAAGCATTTACCGTAAGGTGAATAGATATTGTACAATAAAAAAGAGGCAACATATTGTTGCCTCTTCTGGTCGGGTGGACTGGATTCGAACCAGCGACCCCTTGCACCCCATACAAGTGCGCTACCGGGCTGCGCC
>DMPB01000126.1:0-1435 GCA_003456175.1 Chitinophagaceae bacterium
GGTTGGGAGGTAATGACACCCGAAGGGGCACAACGTTGCATGAACATTGTACACACAAACATTTACTTACAATAACATACCTAAAAACCACAGCATGATAAAACAAAGTTGTTGGATGCTTGCATTACTTGCCATAGGTACAGTACAAGCACAAAACAAACAGGCCGAAAAGTTTGCCAAAACCATACAGGCAAGCGAGCTTAAAGAAAAACTCACTATTGTTGCTGGCGATGAAATGGAAGGTCGCGAAACCGCAACAGAAGGCCAACGCAAAGCAGCATTATACATTGAGGAGCATTTTAAAACCATTGGTTTATTGCCCGGTAACAAAGGCAGTTACCAAATGCATTATCCCGTATATCAAGATGTGTTGCATAGTGCCACCGCAAGCTTGTACAACCTACCTTTTAACTTAAATGAGCACTTCGCATTAACTGTTGGTGGTGCTGCTAACGGCAATTTTAGTATTAACGAAATTTATTATGCAGGGCATGCAGGTGCTAAGCTAGAAGTAAGTGCCGATGTTGCTGGTAAGTGGGTATTGGTAGCCGAACAAGCCTTTGGTGCTAATGCTGCGGCAAAGCCTGCAGCCGCTGCGAATAATATGCGTCAGGTAATGGCAAATATTCAGCCTATTATGGCTAAAAAGCCAAAGGGGGTGCTTATTATCAGTAACGATTTTCCGCGTAAGGCTGCTAGCAATACCGGTAATATGTATGTAACACGTTCCGATGCTAATAGCACTGCACCGTTGGTAGCTTCAATATCGTACCAGTTTGCCTCATCGTTGTTGAGTCGTGTATTCACAAGTTACGAAGCGGTGGCAAAGTTGCCCGTTGGTTTGTACAAAACACAAGCCAACCTTACGGTAAATAAAGAAACAAAAACACTGAGCAGTAGCAATGTTATTGGTATGATTGAAGGTACCGATAAAAAAGATGAATACATATTTCTTACAGCACACTACGATCACTTAGGAAAGCGAGATGGCGTTATTTATTACGGTGCCGATGATGATGGTAGTGGTACTGTATCTATTATGGAAATTGCTGAAGCATTTGCGGCAGCAGCAAAGAAAGGAGCACGCCCACGCAGAACCATTGTATTTATGGCAGTAAGTGGCGAAGAAAAAGGATTGTGGGGCAGCGATTATTATGCTCGCAATCCGATATTTCCATTGGCGAAAACAAGTGTTGACTTAAATATTGATATGGTAGGTCGTATTGATCCTTCATACAAAGGCGATAGCTTGAATTATGTTTTTACTATTGGGGAAGATAAGTTGAGCAGCGACTTACAACCTATTAGCGACAGTATCAATAAAACTTATGGTTTGAATATGGAGTTAGATCGCCGATACAACGATCCTAACGATCGTAATCGGTTTTATTATCGTAGCGATCACTACAATTTTGCAAAAAATGGTGTACCAGTT
>DMPB01000126.1:1677-1871 GCA_003456175.1 Chitinophagaceae bacterium
TTTTTATTTCAATGGCGTACACGCCGATTACCATAGACCAAGCGATACGGTAGATAAAATTAATTTCGAACTTATGCGTAAGCGTGTGGTACTTGTATACCACACTGCATGGGCCATGGCGAATAGAGATAATATGCTTGTTCGCGACAAGCCACTTAATATGCCTCCACGATAGCATTTACCGTAAGGTATTA
>DMPB01000126.1:2176-5709 GCA_003456175.1 Chitinophagaceae bacterium
TACCTTACGGTAAATGTTGCTATGGTGTTGCATCAGTATCAGCATCTTCATCAGGCACTGCTCCTAATTGATCTTGGCTGCGTTTCAGTTTGAAAATGGGCTTTTCTCTAGTGCCTGAAATATGCATCGGAATGCCAAAAATTCCTAACGGAGGTAAGCCTAAACGAGCCTTTAAATTTAATCTACCATCGAGGCTCATTTGTCCTTCAAAACGTGGCCTGAAACCTGCCATCTTTAATTTAACACGCTCAATGGTGAAAATATTATTGGCAATAGTGCTTTTGATAACAACACCGCTAACACTACCCTTCAAGCTATCTTTATTAGCAGCTTTGCCCATGCCATCAAGCAATTTGAAACCATAAAACGATACACGCTCTAATCGCAATGTACCATTGCCTTTAATGCTAGGTAATATGGGCATCATACTACTATTGAGCCTGCCTGAAATTTTGTATTCAAGCGATGCTACACCTCTAGCACGTTTAGCAGAAGGCGCCATACTACGAAATAGTGGTACTTGCTTGTACAGTTTTTGTACATCAAAACTATCGGCTTTCAATTAATAGTTGAAATAGGCTTTGGTGGGTGTAGTAGCATAGTAATTGCCTTGCATGCTTACTGTGGCATCGGCAATACGAAAACCTGTGTTATTGAGTTGTAGTACGCCTTGTTGCAATTGCATGCCAATAGTAGCTTGTTGTACTAGGGTGTTTTGTAATAGTATTTTATCTACACTTCCATTAATGCTACAAGCAATATTATTGGGTAGCATAATAACACCTGTAGCAGGTTTGTTATTTGTAGTATTGTTATTGGTGTTATTATGATACACCATAAGTTCATCGAGTAATAGGTATTTACTTTTTACCGTAAGGTTCCCTAATAGTTGCTTGCCTTGAAGTACATGGCCAATACTATTTTGTATGTAACCACTAAGTTGAAAATGCGAACTTCCATATTTGGCACTAAAGGCATCGAACACCATTTTATCTTGTTCGGCATGTAGTGCACCTTGATAAATGACAAGTGGCTGCGGAAACAAATCGCTATACAACGATATATCTTGTACTCGTAGGGTGCCTTTATGTTGTATGTTTTGATACTTGCCTGCAGTAGCATCAGCTTGTGTGCCCTGCAAACTTAGGTTAGTGGCAATGCTACCATTGATTTGATAGCCGGGTACTTGAAATACTTGGTATATTTTCCCAATATCTATAATGCCATTGCTGCTAATGTTATAGCGTAAGTTATTCCAATTGCTTACATGTGCTTTGAGGGTGAAAGGGTGCTTTTCAAATAGAAAAGCGATAGGACGTACCTGTACGGTAATATCTTTATAGTTGCCGGTAGTGCTACGTAATAAAGCATCAATCGTTATACGTTCAATAGGGCGTGGGTAGTAAGGTGTACGTATGCTTACATTGTTGGTTTTTACCGTAAGGTTTGCTTTTGGAAAGCGTTTTTTATGTGGTTCATATGTACCGTTGGCTTGCAGTTGCATAGCTATGTCGCCTTTAACATCGTAGCCTTGTATGGGTATAATTTTGGCGATATCGGCAAGGTTCAGTTGTAGTTGTAATTGTGTTTGAATGGGATAGTTGCGGATGTTCTTGAGATTAAAAAATCCACTTAAACGGTTGTTGCCTGCCTTGGCCTCAATAGCATGCAATTGTATGCTAGCATCTTGCCATTGCGAGGTGTTACATTGTGCAGTAAGCTTGCCATTGAATGTTTCTATTGCTAATGGTAAGTGGTTGTATCTAAAGTAGCCGTTGCTAATACTTGCATTGATGTTAAAAGCGGGTATACTGGTAACAACCGTATCTGGCCGAATGCTGTTAGGATTAATTGCTGTGGTATAAAAGCCGTTAGCGCTGGCTTGAATTTGACACAAACCCTTGGCTGTAATATGTTGTATGCCTATAGCTTTTGTCCATTTTTCAATATCAATATTCGCTTTGACCTTGGTATTTATATAAGGGTTGGTAATGCCCTTGGTTTCAATGATAGCAGAAAGATACTCTTGCCCCATCGTAAGATAAATTGAATCTATCTTAACATTCAAGCTATCAGGGTTGCATTGAGGCATATCAACATTCATGTTCAAAAACAAATGCGATATTGGGCTTGGTGCTATTGTACTTGTAATGTTACCGTTACGCACTTTTACATTGGCTGCAAGTGTTGGCATTTGCTGCTCGCTGGCAATGTATTGTCCTACCAGTGATGCTTTCAGTTCTGTATATCCATTTACCGTAAGGCCATCTAATTGGCGCACAATGGTTGGTGGTAATGCGGTGAACACATCTTGCAAATCGGTTTCTTTACTCGCCAATTCAAAGTGCATATCGTAGCCATTGCTTAAAAAAGCGAATTTGCCCCTGAACGATACAGGTAACTTATTAATACTAATATCGTTTTTTTCAAATACGAAAGCTAGTGAGTTAGTATTGATTTTAGTGATTAAGTTGGCTTGAAGTCGCTTGTTGCCAAAATATTCTTGACCACCGTATTTAAAATAAAATCGTTCTGCCGAAAAGCTGCTTTGTAAGTCGAAAATAGCTTTGCTCAAATCACCTTTTCCGGTGTACTGAATACTATCGGCAGTAATGAACATAGGCAGTGAGGCATCGTTATAAACAAGTTTTGTATCGTCAAACACAATGCGTTCAATTTGCAGTGCCATGCTGCTATCGTTACTTGCAGTAGTAGTTGTATCGACAGATTTGTAGATGTTATAATTGGCCGTACCATTACTATCTACTAATACTTGTACCGTGGCATGATTAATATAAAAAGCATCCACTTTTACCTTTCGCTGTAACAAAGCCTTCATGTTAATTCCTAGCGAAACTTCTTTCGCATGCAGTAATGTATCGTTGGCAAATGGAGCAGCCCCTTTCACATCAACATCGTACATGGTTAAAGTAAGCGATGGAAAATGGTGAAAAAACGATAAACTCACTTTACTGAAATTCACTTCGCCAGTAATGCTGCTATTGGCCCAATACTTCACTTTGTTGGCTACAAAATCAGGAAATAGTGTGGGCAATAGTAGCATCAGTAGCAATAAAAAAGTAATCGCAAATGCAATATTTCGGAGGCTTTTTTTAAAAAATCGCTTCATGAGAAGTTGTGATGTAATCAGGTAATAGCCAAAGGTTACGCAGCAAAACTGCAACTACAATATACAATCAAAATATTAACCTTTCGGTAAATGACTACCCGCCTTGTAAGGTTGTTAACACCAACGAATAACAGTAAATTCGCACGGGCTTTACCCATCAAACGAATAAAAATTGATATTATGAGCTTTATTACCGACATCCATGCACGTCAAATTCTCGATAGCCGCGGTAACCCAACGGTTGAGGTTGATGTATTAACTGAAAATGGCCATTTAGGTCGTGCTGCAGTACCAAGTGGTGCAAGCACAGGCATTCACGAAGCAGTTGAGCTTCGCGATGGCGATAAAAGTGTATACCTCGGCAAAGGCGTTTTAAAAGCCGTAGCCAATGTGAACGATATTA
>DMPB01000126.1:5963-14226 GCA_003456175.1 Chitinophagaceae bacterium
GATTATTGCAGACCAACTCATCGGTTGGCCTGTGAACGATCAAACAGGCATTGATGCTAAGCTGATTGAAATTGATGGTACAGAAAACAAAAGCAAGCTTGGTGCCAACGCAATGCTTGCCGTAAGTATGGCTGTAGCTAAAGCAGCTGCTTTAGAAAGCAACTTGCCTTTGTACCGCTACCTAGGTGGTGTTAATGGCACTATCTTACCAATGCCATTAATGAACATTTTGAATGGCGGTGTACATGCCGATAACAAAATTGATTATCAAGAGTACATGATTGTGCCTATTGGTGCCAGCAGCTTCAGCGAAGGGCTTCGTTGGGGTGTTGAAGTATTCCATCATTTAAAAAATGTACTAAAGAAAAAAGGATATAGCACCAACGTTGGCGATGAAGGTGGTTTTGCACCCGATATTCAAAGCAACGAAGAGGCTATTGAAACCGTATTACAAGCCATTGAAGCCGCAGGTTACAAAGCTGGCGAACAAATTGCCATAGCCCTAGATGCTGCCAGCAGTGAAATGTATAAAGATGGTAAATATAAGTTTTATAAGAGCAGCCAAAAAGAGCTTACAAGCGATGAAATGGTAGCTTATTGGACAGAGTGGGTGAATAAATATCCAATTGTATCTATCGAAGATGGTATGGCCGAAGAAGATTGGGATGGTTGGAAGAAGTTAACCGATGCTATTGGCCATAAAGTACAGTTAGTAGGCGACGATTTGTTTGTAACCAATACAAAAATTTTAAAGCGTGGTATTGATAGCGGAACCGCTAACAGTATTTTGATTAAAGTGAATCAAATTGGTACCGTAACAGAAACCATCAATGCCGTACAAATGGCACAGCATGCAGGTTATACTACCATTATGAGCCACCGTAGCGGCGAAACAGAAGATACTACCATTGCCGACTTGGCAGTAGCTTTAAACTGCGGACAAATTAAAACAGGTAGTGCCAGCCGTACCGATCGTTTGGCGAAGTACAACCAACTAATTCGCATTGAAGAAGCGTTGGGTGCACAAGCAATTTATCCGAAAGGTCGTATTAAGTTTGGTAAGTAAGTTTTATACGATATAGAACAAAGTATATGGGCTCGCCGCAGGCGAGCCCATATTGTATCTGAACAAATACCTTACGGTAAATGAAAGACTATGTGTACTGCTTATTGCGGTAGCATTTGCCGTAAGGCGAAATAGCATCACATGTACTGTAAAGTGATGTCAATAACAGTATCAATATCGCTCCAATTAATATCGTTTAAATACACAAACGTACCCTCTGGTATTTGCTTAAAGGCCACTTTTTGTTGATTGATGAACAACGATGCTTGTTTTATTTTTTGTGTAAGTCCATCAATGAATACAAAGTTCTTAGTGTCGGGCATTTGTAGTAAATGAAGGTACATGGTGCTACTTTTTGCGTAATGCCGCCCCATGCTTTAGGTGCTATTACACCGCCGCGTGTGCCATACTTTTATTGCATAAATTATTAGCAGTGTTGTTACTTGTTGTAAGATATTTTTTTGATCAGATCACAGCTATACAAACATCAGTGATGGTGGTGGTGTGTGTCAAAAAAATATTGGTGTACCTCACGGTAAATGAAGATGCTCTTAGTACGTGTTCAAGTATAAAACGTTTACAACCAATAGCAATATAGCTGGTGGATGTTGCCTTGTAAAGTATGGTTGCACTTGCTGATAAAACGTATAATGGCAACTGAGTTTTGTTAATGCTAGCATACTTTCATATCTTGAAAACGCTAACAGTAAGCACTATTCTTTAGTGTATCATTTGCATAATATATTTTTAAAATAGAATAAAACTTAGCATGGTAGAATTGATCAAGAAAATTCTAGAAAAATCGGGGATAGAAATAAAAAAATTTAGCAATGAAGTTGGATCTATCGGCAGGCCTGTTGGTAGAATGGATACCTTGCTGGAAGATTTAAAACAGCGAGGATTAGCTTGCAATACCGTTATGGATGTTGGTGCTAATAGAACTACATGGAGTAGGTTAGCAAAGCAAACATTTCCAAATGCCGACTTCTGCTTGATTGAGCCACAAATTGAAATGAAGCAGTATTTAGATGCATTTTGTAACGAGTACAAAAATGCAGTTTACTTCTTGGCAGGAGCTGGCCCACAAAAAGATGTTTTAACGTTAACTATTTGGGATGATTTAGATGGATCTTCTTTCTTACCTCGGCCCGATGAAAAATTAAAGCAAAGTGGCAGGCAAAGGGAAATAGAAATTATTGCGATTGATGATTTGATAACATCATCAACAATTAAAATACCTGAATTAATAAAACTCGATATACAAGGGTATGAATTAGAAGCATTGAAAGGTGCTGAAAAAACATTTGGTTACACAGAAGCATATATTCTAGAAGTAGCACTCTTTCCGTTTAGCGATGTGCCGGGCATGCCGATATTATCTGATGTTATGAATTTTATGCTGGCAAGAGATTATGTTATTTATGATTTTGCAGGATTTTTCAGAAGACCATTAGATGGAGCATTGGGCCAGTGTGATATTTGCTTCGTAAAGAAAAATGGGTTCTTAAGAAAGTCGAACAAATGGAAGTAGCTATAAATTTTTAGATAGACAAGTGCGTACATAAAGCTTATATGTAATGCATTGCGTAAAATAGAACAACGCAAAATGCTTGACACCTAGTCTAATATGTAAATAATGGTGGTTTTCTGAGTTTGCAAACTCAGAAAACCACCATTATCGTTTTTGAAAATAAATTGCTCGCTAGAGCGTTTGCAAACTCAACTTTGATGGTGCTTGCATACGTTAAGTCTTAGTATTAATGCGCTACTCCTGTTGACCACTCAAATGTTATGTTTTGATTTTCGTTTAAGGTGGTAGCAGATTTAAGTTCTTTAACAAAAGCTTTTCCGAGTGTAAATTTCTTCAATGTAATACTTCCGTATTTCACAGATAGATTGGCCTGATAACCTTTGTCTGTTTTTATAATATGGCACATGCCCCAAGCACTGCCATTCGACCAAAAGTAGCTACCTGCTTTATTGGTGAATGTGATAGACTTGTCAACAGCCGAAAAAATAAAGCCACTTTGTTGAATGATGCCCGCCCATGAGGCCATTGCTCTTGCATAGTGATAGCCACATTCTGCTTCGTTAAATGGATTTCTTTTTTGGCCATCGTAGCGGCTACGAATATTGTTGATAACATCAACGCCTTCCTCTTGCATTCCCTCGTATAGCATACCAATCGCAGCAGTGTATTCAAACCCTGTCATTACTTCAGACCAATAGGGGAAGGGAACGGCAGGTCGTTCTCCTCTAGGCCAGCTAGCCATTAACAATGCCTTTTCATTGCCCATCGCGAAAGACCGCATGTTATTGAAATGCTCGAACATGGTTTCTCGCTTGTTGTATTTCAAGATGCTTTGCAGGGTAGTTTTTACATTTTCTTCTTTTACAAGGTAACCAAGTCCTAATAGATGAGCCATGTATTGGCCTACTAGCTGATCAACCAAACAGCCTGTCGCTAGCTGATAATCGGGATTGTCAATTCGCTTGCTGCCCATACCCGCCATTAGTCCTTTTGGTATCAACGTTTTGCTTGCAGGTGTTTGAATTTTTTGAACATAGTATTCTCCGTTAAACAGGTTCTCGTCAGTCCACTTCGAACCACTGAGAAACAGCATTCTACATTTTTTTGCAAAATCAGCATCTTTCAAATACATGGCCATTGCTTCGCCTGCTTTCAATGCTCCGAGATACCATAATTGCATTTGCGGATTTGGACCAAAATATTCAACATCCATTGTATTATGCTGAACGCCTTCCATCACTCCATCCTGGTTGCCATCCCATCCGTTTTCAGTCCATGCAAATGATAATACTGCTTTAACTTTTAGCCAATGTTTATCCAAAAATGCTTTGTCGCCAGAGAGTTGCCATTCTCTGTAAAATTTCATAATGGTTCCCATTTGGCCATCTGCGGCTGCTACATTAATGCCAGAGCCAGATTCTACTAATGGCAGATTAGCCCTAAAACCCATATGTCCGCTTTCTCTTGTAGCATAATTGAATTCAACTTCACGCATTGTTTTAGCTAAGCTATTAAATAGATAAGGTGTGGCTTGTTCGTAATTCCAAACATGCGTACATGAACCTTTACAAGAGCCAAACCTGTCCATAATTCCTTCCCATCCAAACATCTTTCCGTCTTCAGTACGAAATACAGTTTGCGATCTTAAAGTACTTAAGTTGAACAGGGCAGCTTCTTTGATTACATCAGGATAAGTGCTACTCAAAAGTGTGTTCACAAAATCAATTGTTTGCTGCGTTAGGGTTGGTAATCGGTCAACTTCTTTTTCAATAACATTCCAAGCATCAGCATACTGCGTAGTATAGTAGTTACCAACCCTTGATTTTGACCAAGCAAATCGGTTCGGAAAATGCCATGTTAAATAAAAGGTGAATGTTGTTTTCTTTCCAGCTTCAAGTTTTTTCAAAACGGCAAGCGAAGCCATAGGGTCGTGATCAATCAGTTTCGTTTTTTCAGTTAGCATTCCATCAACCGTAAAATCATCCCAAAAGTCGAGTAGGGAATTTCCCCATTCGTTTTGTGCAGAGCTTGTTCGATAGGTAACTTTTGCATCTGCTTCAGTGGGTGTAGTAAGTGCCATTGTTCCCCAAGCTGGCGATGCTTTATCAACGTCATCGGAATACATGTATATGCCTGAGTAATGCGTATTTGAACGAAATTCATTTTTATTTGCTTTGGCACCAGTTGGTATGTAATCACCCTTCCAGTCAGATGTATATTCACTGCCGTCTTTACCGATAAAATTTCTAATGTTTCCTGAGATAGATATATCAATGGTTTCATTGGTGAGGTTCTCAACCTCATATTTAATGATAGCAACAGGAATGCCTGAAGCATCCGCATTGCCTGGTATAAAAGGGTTATAAGCCACTAACTTAACTTTAATGGGCATGGTACTGTCAGATAAGTTTACCATACCAAAAGGATAGGTAGTTTCAAATGAAGCATTTCTAAAACGAGGTAGCCCATGATGATTCACAGAACGACCTTCGTAGTGTTGATAATCTGCAAAGTGAACAGGACCTAAAAGTGCTTTTGACCTTGGAGTTTCTTTTTTCTTTTTCGTATAGATCGAAAAAAATGGAGCATCGTTACCGGTAGTTACAGTGCTATAGTTTTTGGCAGGAACATTCATAATTTCCCAGTCTCTAAATTCTCCACTCCCACCTATTGAAACTGTTCCAGTACCAATGCCGCCGACTGGCATTGCAATACGGTAAAGATGATCTTCATCGTATTTTTTCAGTACTGTTATTTGTTCACTGAGTAGCTTAGTTTGGGCTATTAGAAAACTAGGTAACAGTAGTACGTTTAGTAAAATAATTATTGCCAACTTTTGGATTGTGTAGCTGTGAATTTTTCTTGTCATGTTGTCTTTATTTGATGTTTAGCGCCACTTTCTTTGGAGCTTGCCATTTATGTAGATTGATATCGAGCATTTGAAGGTTTATTGTCTAGCTAACGATGCTCTTAAATTTTTTTCTGCTGCTGCATTCCAATAGCCACATTCTAACTGAAAGAAAACCGATGTATACGGTATTGCTACATTTGTTTTGATAACTAGGATATTGAATAGTTTTGCAGATGTATCCAGTTCATGGATGATATCTTCATGTAGCATTTTTTTTACAGGCTTGCCTTGAAGTAATTTATTAAGTTCAGTCCTATACGCATTAATACCAGGAGCGTCATTTTCAGCAACAACTTCCATTTCTTTATCTACAATAATGTTTGCATTTACATGCTTAGCTTGTTCAATTAGCTGAAGTACGAACTCAACCGCTTCATTTTGATTAGCATCAATCTTTATCGTTTTAATGGCAGGATTACTTTGTTGTGGGTAAGCAGCATCTGCAATTACAATCCAATTTCTGTGGCCGTATAGTTGTATTGTATTTTCAATCTCAGATTTCCAGTGCTTAACTTCCAACTTTGCCACATTATTAATTTGTGGATTTTGATTTGGTGCTGAACAAGATAGTACTACACACAACAGCGCCCCAAGTATTACGTTGTTATTCATTATTGCTGCATTTATTTTCTTAGTGGAGGCTTCGATTTCGTAGTAATTACGCGTAATAGAAAATAAGGATGCCGCATTTTAGGCTTTTGACATAAAAAGCACCAACAATTGAATTAAATATACCTCTTGTAAAAAAGCGAATGCAAATTTTTTCATAAAAGTCCCATTACCTTACGGTAAATGAAAGACTATGTGTACTGCTTATTGAGGTAGCATTTGCCGTAAGGCTAGTAAGCTAATAATGATTATTGTAGCCTAGGAACACATACAATTTATTTTATGTGAAGTGCTAGTACATTTTAAGTAGCAGCTGTTTAAACTGTACTTTCATAGCTGGGCCAACATGTACTTGCATACCAATGAATCCTTGAGAGCTGCTATTAACAGTATCATTATCTGTTACATCACTCATCAATTTCCCATTAATATAATGTAATATGCGATTGCCGCGTACAATCAAGTGAAAATTGTGCCATTGATCAGGCAATAGGCTAGCAGTTAAACTAGCTGCGCTGCCTAACGATGCAGTTGGTGTTACACAAGTCCAAGCATTATTACGAACAAGCTTGTGAAGGGCTTCTAAAGAAAATTGTTCCATACAAGTGTACACGGTTGTTTTTTGCCCGATAAAAGCCAAAGTTGTGCGTTTGCGTTCTTCATAATTTTGACCCGTGTACCAGTTTTGACCATCGATATCTGCTTGATATCCTCTTAATGCGTAGGGTATGTTTTTTAATTCCTCACTTCTGTAATTGATGCCAGAATTGCCTTGCGCACTTATTTTGAACTGTCCTTTCAGTTCAAAATCTGCCGGCATACCACCACGCCAAATAATGAATGAGTTGTGTTGCAGTAGGTTCTTAGGTTTTACCTCTCCTGTTAAGGCACTATCTTCTACTCGCCAGTAGGCCGTATCGCCATCCCAACCATCTAAATTGCGACCGTTGAAAATAGAAATGAACTGCGTTTCTTTCTGGGTTTGACCCAAAGCAAGATGGCTGAACAGCAGGCTGCAGCCGAGTATTATCACAGATAAATAAAACTTGACCATAATAGTTGCATTAACTTGTACAAAAATGTAGCAACTAATTACTGCTAGCAATCGCATATGTATGTGATGCTATATGAATTGGTTCATACAAGCTAAGTATTTCAAACCTCCGTATTGTAGTAAAGGACATTACTATACAATGCAGCGCATGTATTGATTGCATAAATGTACGCACAACAAATTGCTGATTGTTCATAAAGAAATAAAGCCTATGATTCTTTTGAATATAATGTATGCAACTACAAATAGGTAGCAGCTTTTCAACGAAAATGAAAGGTTAGTTAGTATTAATTGATGAATATTTATTATTATAATTTAGTATGTGTAATGTTAACATAAAAAAAGCTGCCAATTGCTGACAGCTTTTTTTATCGGTACGTTAGATCTAGTTATTCTTTAATAAACTGTTTTTGCTCAACCTTGCCACTACTCTTTACAACTAATATATAAGTACCCTTTGTTAATGTTGCAGTATTCACAGATAACGATACATTACCTACACCCACTTGTGTATTTTCTTGTTGTAGCAGCTTACCTTGTAGGTCTAACACTTGTACTGTTATTTTTTCTGCTTTAGTAGTATTGATTTGTACAAACAGCGTTTCCTTTACAGGATTAGGGTAAATGGTAAGTGCCTTATTGGTATTTGACAAGTTACAGCTAATAACCTTGCTATAGGTAAAACTACCATTCTTATCTACCATTTGTAAGCGATAGTAAACTGTAGATGCATTCGGCAACTGATTATCGGTGAAATTGTAGCCACCATTGCCTTTGGCGGTTACCTTACCAATTTCAGTAAAATTGATACCATCTATACTCCGTTGAATGGTAAAGTGTGAAACATTCAATTCATTAGAAGTGTGCCATTGCAGCAGTGTTTCTTTTTGCTGTGGTGAGGCTGAAAAAGTGAGCAGGTTAAGTGGTAGGGTTACACCACTAACTGTAATAGTAATTGTAAAGCTATCGCTACCATTGGCATTACTAGCAGTAACTACATAATTAGTGGCTGCGGTTGCAACGGTTGGTGTACCGCTAATGACACCTGTACTATCATTTAAACTTAAACCGGCAGGTAAAGCAGGGCTTGGT
>DMPB01000126.1:14488-17350 GCA_003456175.1 Chitinophagaceae bacterium
ATTTTACGAATGCGGTGATTTTCCGTGTCAGCAACGTACACATTACCATTCCTATCTACTGCTACATCTTGTGGATTTCTAAAACTTGCCGTAGTACTAATGCCGTCTACAAAGTCATAGTTGCCGCTGCCTGCTAAAGTGGTTACTACGCCAGCGGGACTGATTTTACGGATTCGATGGTTATGATTGTCAGCCACGTACACATTGCCATTGCCATCTACCGCAATGCCAGTGGGGAAATAAAAACTTGCTTCAGTACCTGTACCATCAGCAAAACCTGTATTTCCACTGCCTGCTAAGGTGGTTACCACCCCGGAAGGACTAATTTTACGAATGCGGTGATTTTCCGTGTCAGCAACGTACACATTACCATTTTCATCAACAGCTACACTATATGGGTGCCTAAAACTTGCTGTAGCACCTGCGCCATCAGCAAAATCATAGTTACCGCTGCCTGCCAAAGTAGTTACTACGCCAGCAGGACTAATTTTGCGGATACGGTTGTTGTTAAAATCGGCAACGTACAAATTTCCGTTACTGTCTATTGCTACACCACATAACCAAAAAAAACTCGCTGCAGTTCCAATGCCATCGGCGTAAGCTGTATTTCCACTCCCGGCAAAGGTAGTTACAACCCCGGCAGTGCTGATTTTACGGACGCGGTGATTATCATTATCTCCCACGTACATATTTCCACTGTTATCTAATACTATATCATAGGGCTGATTAAAACTTGCTGCAGTTCCAATTCCATCTAAATAGGACCTGTTGCCGCTGCCTGCTAAAGTGGTTACAACCCCGGCAGTACTGATTTTACGGATGCGATGGTTATGGTGGTCTGCCACATACACATTTCCGATGCCGTCCACTGTGATGCCAGTAGGTCTATTGAAACTCGCCACATTGCCTATTCCATCGGCGTAGGCCTGATTGCCATTACCAGCTAAGGTGGTTACGTTTCCCCTAGGTACGGCTACTGCACCACCCGTATTGGTTGGGGTAAGAGGGGTGATGGGTGTGCCCATAGTGAAGGTAAAGTTCGTGCTTGGGTAGCTAATATTGGGAGCTTGCGCAGCCAATCGTTGGCTACTCCATAATATACCACCTAATGTTAAACATGTTAAGATACTTTTCATACGCATTTAGTTTTTTTCCAGCAACTATTTGAATTGTGCCTTGTTATTTCGAATAATATTAAACAAAATTAAATGCTAATGATTTAAATACGAAAATTTTTTGTATTTAAAATCGTTAGTAAGTGTGGTAAAACCGCTACCACCAATGGGTGGCAGCGGTTTTAAAGTATATCACTTCAGCTCAATGCAATACTATACGTGTAGTATAGATAAGGGTTGTAATGAAAACTGCCCTGCATTATTTTTAGGGCAGTAAAGTGTACTCCTCAAAGGATATGTTTATAAAACCAATAGTTTTTGTGCGAAAAGCCCCTTATGCTATGCATTTGTTGATGATCAGTCGTTAAACAAGTTTAAATATGGTTCGTACATAAAAATTCTATTTCGAAACTGTCCAGTAAATTCTTTAAGCATTTTCTTTTCGATAAAATGATTTACAAGTTCTCCTGCTGCTTTGGGAGACAAATCACAGATATGTTGTACATCCTTTACCGTTATCAGAGGTTGTTTTAACAAATAGTTGTGTAATTCAAGCCCTGTTTTAATTCTCTTGCCAAATGTGGTTTGTATAATGTTTTCGTGATTTCTTTTTAAATCCATAATGCTATCAAGCGTTTGCGCTGCCTTTTTAGCCGTTTGGGCTACACCAACAAGAAAATATTTGATCCACTGCATTAAGTCGTTGTGTGTTCTTACTCGTGTAAGATTATCGTAGTATAAGCTTTTATCTTTTTCAAAGTAACTAGATAAGTAGAGAAGTGGCTTAGTAAGAACTTTTTTTTCTATTAACAACAACGTAATTAATAATCTGCCAATTCTTCCATTACCATCTAAAAATGGGTGTATCGTTTCAAACTGATAGTGTACAATCGCAATTTTTATAAGTAGTGGAATACCCAAACTATCATTGTGAATGTAGTTTTCCAAATCCCCCATTAATTCATTTAGGTGTTCATGATGCGGTGGTATAAATACTGCATCGTAAAGACTATTTCCACCAATCCAATTTTGACTTTTTCGATACTCACCAGGTGTCTTTTTTTCACCTCTTACTCCTTGCATTAAAACTTTATGAGTTTTTAGGATGAGTCTTGATGATATGGGTAATGTGTCAAGTGCTTCAATAGCTGTATTTAATGCCTCCGTGTAATTTTGTACTTCCTGCCAATCATTTTTTCGTTCGGGATTAATACTTTCCTTGGGTAAAAAAGCTTCGTCAAAATGTGTTTGGGTTCCTTCAATCTTACTTGATACAACAGCTTCTTTTGTAATGTGTAAGTGAATAAAAAGGTCAACGTTAGGTACAAGCTTGGCAAATGAATTTAATTGACCAAGTTCGAATGAAGCTTTTTCAAGTAACAAGTTCAATTGAGGGTCTGTCCAGCCTAGTTCAACATTAATCAGGCTTGGTATAAAGTACTTATAATCAATGCTTTTGCGTATTTCGCCAGCTTTGAAATTTTCAATAAATACCATACGAAAAATTTAGAAATAAAGTAAAATTAAAAAATTGCTATTTTACTTTAGGGGCGCAAAGGTAAAATAAGGTAATTTTTATTTTACTTTCATTTCATTGCTATAGTAAATGTGGTACCACAAAAATCAATGAGGCAATTGAGGCGATGCTCAATATGCATAAGGGTTCAAACGAAAACTGCCCTGCATTATTTGCAGGGCAGTCAAGTGAGGCTCCCGAAGCTGGACTTGAACCAGCGACCCTCTGATT
>DMPB01000126.1:17574-43222 GCA_003456175.1 Chitinophagaceae bacterium
CTTGAACCAGCGACCCTCTGATTAACAGTCAGATGCTCTAACCAGCTGAGCTATTCGGGATTGTTTTCCGTTTTGCGGAGTGCAAAAATGCAGTTCGCTGTTATATCTGCCAAATTTTTTTTCAATTATTTTTTGCTACTACCAACTAAAAATGCCCTTTTTCTCAAAAGCAATGTACCAGCCATCGGCTCGTTGTTCTATTGCATAAGTTTTCAAATAATAGCCCTCGCCACTAACATTTCGGCCATTGCTGAGCGCAAATTTATATCGGTGTAATGGGCATACAATGTTACCTAAAGCATCAATAAATCCATCGGCCATAATACCGCTTGCATGCGGGCATTTATGAGCACATGCGTGAATACTATCGCCTGAGGTACGTGCCAACGTAATATACTTGCCAGCCACGCTTACCACACATAGGTTATTAGGTTGCCAGGGTAGCAAATTAATATGGTCGGCGAGCTTATGCCACTGTATGTTATTACTACTCATACGTTTGATAAAACACCGTTTTATACGGATAACGAATTTGATACATGTTACGAACATGTTGTAGAATAGTAGCTCGTAAGCCATCAATATTTTGGCGCTCAATAGCCGAAACAAACACACAGTTGTTTTGTGTTTCGTGCTCCCAACGTTCACGTAATTCACGCAATATTTCCACTTTTACATCTTCCTCCAGCCATGCGTCGAAGTTGCGTTGAGCGTACAAATCCATCTTATTAAAAACGGTAAGGATGGGCTTGTCAAAAGCTTTTAACTCTTGTAATGTTTTATTCACTGTAGCAATATGATCTTCGTATTGTGGATGCGCTACATCTACTACATGCAATAACACATCGGCTTCGCGAACCTCATCGAGGGTGCTTTTAAAACTTTCTACCAAATGGTGCGGAAGCTTGCGAATAAAACCAACCGTATCACTCAGTAAAAAAGGGGTGTTTTCGTATACTACCTTACGCGTAGTGGTATCGAGTGTTGCAAATAGTTTGTTTTCAGCAAATACATCGCTTTTACTGAGTAGGTTCATCAATGTGCTCTTACCCACATTGGTGTAGCCTACCAATGCTACTCTAATTAACTCTCCGCGTTCTTTACGTTGCGTAACCGATTGCTTATCAATTTCTTGCAATCGCTTGCGTAATAAGGCAATTTTGTCTTTTACAATACGGCGGTCGGTTTCAATTTCTGTTTCGCCGGGGCCGCGGGTACCAATACCACCTCCTTGTCGTTCTAAGTGCTTCCACATACCTTTTAAGCGAGGTAACAAGTATTGGTATTGAGCCAGCTCTACCTGCACTTTGGCTTGTGCTGTTCGGGCACGGCGAGCAAATATGTCGAGAATTAAATCGCTGCGGTCAATGGTTTTAACATTGGTAGCCTTTTCAATAGCAGTGATTTGGCTGCCCGTTAACTCATCATCGAAAATGAGCAAATCAATATCGCGGCCGCGAATATAATCGGCTATTTCTTCTAGCTTACCCTTGCCTACAAAGGTTTTGCTATCGGGGCGTTGTAGCCGCTGCGTAAATCTTTTTACCGCAAGGGCCCCCGCTGTATCGGCCAAAAATTCTAGTTCGTCTAAGTATTCATGCACCTGCACATCGGTTTGTGTGGGCGAAATAATGCCCACCAACACGGCTTTTTCGTTCTGTTTGATGCTTTGTTTTTCTATCAAAATCTGTACAAATTAAAGGTCAAAGTTAGGGTATCGTAGAAACATGATGGGGCGGCGCCTTAGGCGCCGCCCCATCTACTATCATATTAGTACCTTACGGTAAATGAGTATCGCTTACAAACCACCAATGCTTAAGCCGATAGAATAAGGACGAAACTCGCCACCAGCATTGTTTTTCAAGAAATTGTTGATTTGATAAGCACCATGCAGGGTGAAGTTGCCGATACCAAAACGTGCTGTAAATGCAATACGTGTGCCGTTAATAAACTTACGTTCTTGCTCTTTTTCAATGTACTTATTGCCATACACCGAGTTGCCGTTTTTATTTTCGAGGTTCTTGCCTTTGGTATATGCTTTTAAGATTTGACCAACTTTAACGCCTATTGCAGCTTTAAAGCCTTTGTCGGGTTGTGCAGGGTTACTCACCCAGCGTAACTCAACAGGTACTTCCACAAAAATGGTAGTAAGCTTAAACTTGTCGAAGTTGGCACTATCTGTACCAGTTACAAATGGCCTGAAAGGTAAGCGAGCCGATGTGCTTTTTAAATCAACATACGTGTTGTTGAAATAAATATTGCTGCTACCGATACCTACACCATAAGCAACGCTGTAGTTCGGACTATTTTTAAAAGGCTTATCAAGCATAAAGTAAAAGTTGAAATGCTTGCCGAAGCCGGTAGTTCTTACACTATCGGGGCGGTTGGCCCAACCATCGAAACCAAATTGTAGCAAAAAATGGTCGTTAGCTCTGTTGGTTAAATTTAATTTAGGAGGCGGAGCAGGTAAGGGTTTGGTAGTAGAGTCGGCCTGTGCATATATGTTTTGAGTGGCAAATATCACAGCCAACGCTATGGCTAATTTCTTCATTCAAGTATCTGATTATCTAAACAAAAGTTGGGCAATAATACACCGTTCTACGAAAATTGTTAGCAACAAGTAGGTTGTATCAGGTTAAAATAAAGCGAAAAACCAGCTTTGAACATAACAAATAGCCCGAAAAGGCATTTTTATATCCCGATTGTTATACAATTATAATTTATGCAGTTAAACTGCTAATTTGTGCCATTATCGTTCTCGTTTATCTATTTGAAACATCAAGTTTGTATGAAGGTTTTGATCTCTGAAGATGATAGAAGTATTCAAAAAACCATTGCTTCGCACTTAGATAGCATGGGCTTAGAAGTTATTGTTACTTCTGATGGCCGTGAAGCGTTAAAGGTGTTGCAAGAAAATGTACCCGATATTGTAATTACCGATATTGTAATGCCTTATACCAGTGGCTTAGAGCTTATTGGTTTAATTAAATCGAATATTAGTCGTACCATACCTATTATGGTACTCTCTGCAATTGATGAAGAAGATACGGTAATGATAGCCTTTAAGCTTGGTGCCGACGATTTTATCACCAAGCCGTTTGAATTGCCTGAGCTTACAGTTCGTGTGAATAGGCTGTTGCAAATGGCTAAAGCAAAAGCATAATTGTACATACCCGCACCATACCTTTTCTATACCCTGAATCAGATAGTTACCCCATGAAAATTTTAGTAGCTGAAGACGAAGCCCTATTGCTTAAAACAATGGCTATAAAACTTGGCCGAGAAGGGTATGAGGTGGTAACTTGTAATAATGGTATCGATGCTTTACAGCAAATTACAGATGCTAATCCAGATTTGGTAATTACCGATATGAACCTGCCTGGGGCAGATGGACTTACGATTGTTAAAACAGCTATTGAGGCTCAAAAACAGGTAATGGTATTATCTGGTATGACGCAAGCTGGCCATGTACAAACAGCACTTGACCTCGGTGCTTGCGACTTCTTAGAAAAGCCTTTTTCTTTACAAGAGCTCACGAAACGTGTGGCTGCATTGGTAACGAAGTAGTTCAAAACTGCACAAACTGTAATATTACAATACTACAATTCCGTTTTTGATGGCATAGAGTACAGCACCTACACGACTAGGAGTGTCTATTTTCTCGAATACATTTGCCCGTAAGGCTTCTACTGCCCTAGGTGTTATATTCATAGCTACTGCAATTTCTTTATACGATTTTTCGCTGCAGCATTGTTTTAAAAACTCTATTTCTTTTTCGGTGAGTTGTATAAGTGTAGCATTGTTATCCATGTTCACCAAGTGAACTAGCCTGCCAGTGACCAACTCGTTCATGTAAAAGCCTTTATGAAAAATATTGTTGATAGCATCTTTAAAAATTTCTGGTTTGCTATCTTTCAGTATGTAGCCTTTAGCTCCATGGCGTAGCATACGAATAATCGCTGTATCGTTATCGAGCATGCTGAGCACCAATACTTTTACATGAGGTTGATGATCTTTTAGCCATAATGCACTTTGAAAACCATCCATTTCAGGCATATTGATATCTAGCAGTACGATATCGGGTTGCTGGCCTTGGGCAAATTTTTCAATCATTTGCTTGCCATTATCGGCTTCAAATATCACTTTGAAGCCATCGAAAGAACCTATAAGCGATGCTAATCCGTTGCGTAAAAGGGCGTGATCATCTACTAAAGCTATCTTAATCATGTAATTGTTTTTGTGTAATTGAAATAAAAACATCGGTACCTAATCCCACCCTGCTACGGATATCTACCGTGCCGTTAATCAGTCGAGCTCTGTTTTTAATACTGCTTAGTCCGATACCTGTTTTGGTAGGATCAAGTTCGCTACTAACAAAACCAATGCCATTATCTGCAATGTGGATATTGCATTTATCGCCTTTACACCAAATATGTACTTTAACGTTATTGGCATTCGCATGTTTTACAACATTGTTTAGTACCTCTTGTGTCATTCGAAACGCAACAATCGTTTGTTCATTGGTTAGCCAAATTTCATCTTCATAGTCATACACAAATTCTATGGCAATATTGGTACTTCGTTGTATAAGCTTACATTCATGTTCAACCGCATCTACAAGGCCGAGTGTTGCAATTTTATCGCCATGTAGGCTTCTGCTAAGATCTCTTAGGTCGGTAATGGCTTTGGTTAATAATTCTTCTGCAAGTACAATTTTTTCGTTATTGTCGTTTTGCAATACTGTATTCAGGTTGAGTTTAGCCAAACTTAATACTTGGCCTACGTTATCGTGTATTTCTTGACTTAGGTTCCGGAAAATAGATTCCTGAATTTCTAGTTGCGACTGTAATAAAGTGCGTTCGTATTCTTGTTGTACCGATAGCATTTCGTTCATGTGTACTGTTCTGCGCCTGTGCAACTGGTGAATTAATAGGTAAAAGAATACGATGAAGAAGAGTATAATAACTGTTCCAACAATTACAAATATTATCTGATATAAAGGCGCTTGTAACATACTAACGCTACAATAATAAGAACGAACCTAATAATATTTGCAAAACTTTCAATAGCAAGCAGGCTATTAGCCTCTTCTATCATATTCAAATGAAAAAAATAGCGATAAGAAATAACCGATAAAATGGTTAGTGCAGCATACTGTAAAAAGGCCGTAGCTACCCAAAACTCAGGAAGGCGTTGAAAGTACATGACCTTTTCAGTACTGGCAATATTGAGTAAAAACGCCATGCAGATAAGTAGCGTTAGCATATGCGATAATCCTAATCCTAAACTATTTAAGTTGTGCCACCCTTCAATAAAAACAATGTCGCCGAACCATAGTAAGGTGAATAGCCCAACAATGGCAAGCAGTACTTTTTGTGTTGTGGTGTTAAAGCCTTCTTTTAAAAGCATTACAGTGATGAATAAGTGCCAAATTCCAAACACATGCTGTAATAGCCATAGTTGTGTACCGCTGATGTTCGTGTAAAGCTGTATAATTTGGTGTACCAACGAAAACCCAATAAACCAAACTAATGGATGGGGTACGATTTTTAAATGTTGTCGCTGTATGTAATAATATATTAACAGTACAAATGGCAGTAATACATTACTTACAGCGGTGAAAAGTTCAAAACTACGCATGCTTACCTCACATTTTAAACTACCTTATTTAAAAGGTGTGCTTGGCAGCAGCTATGCTTGCAACTTTACTGCATACTTTTAATGCCTTGCCTTAGCCTGTTTTAAAGATAGTTCTCGTTACAACAGTAGTACTGTTTAACAAAATGCAAAATAATTGTATATAGTGCATATTACGTATGTGAAATTTCACAAATTTTTACTTACTTTCCATTTACCGTAAGGCATAAAAAATTCCTACAAGCGTAGTGCTGTAGGAATTTAAATAATATACTTACGTAAATGATTATATTTTATTACGCTTGCCAAAATTGCGGTTGCCGCCATTGCTAGGACCACTGCCATATTTAGGGCGATTACCACCACCGCCATTACGATTGTTGCCGCCGTTTCTGTTGCCGCCACCATTGTTATTGCGGTTGTTACGGTTACCGCCAAAGTTCTGGCGACCGTTACGGCCGCTAGGTCGGTAGTCGTCTCGTTCTATTTGGTTTCTGTGGCGTATGTAAGGCGTATTGCTAAATTCTAGGGCGCCACCTGTAATGGCATCTAGTTCGCTGCGTATAGCGTCGTCGTGTACTAATTCTTTGTGCCAATTGCTATAGCTTAACTTCATGTAGTACGCAATGGCATGTGCAAAGCCCGCTTTTTTCTCTTCGTCAGGTTCATCCATAGCTTTATTGATAACCGTTTCTAGGTTTTTGCCTAAATGCGAGTATTTCGGATAGCGTTTCGGATAAGGCAAAGGGGCTGGCTTAGCTTTATAGGTTTCTTTTTCTGGCATGGGGAACGGGCTATCTACATCGAGCGAAAAGTTGCTCATAAAGTGCAGATGATCCCACAGCATGTGTCTGAAATCTTCCACATTTTTTAAATGCGGATTTAGTATAGCCATTAATTCAACCAGCACTTTCGCTTGTTGACTTCTTTTGTCGCGGTCTTCAATTGTAAATAAGTAATCTACCATTTGCTGCACATTGCGACCGTATTCTCGCATGTTCAGCAGCTTGCGTTGTGTGTTGTACATCATATCAGCTACAAAAGCACATACTGGGTTGGGGTTAGTACCCTTAGGCTTGAATCAGTTGAAAGTAGTTAGGAAGTACAGTGTAAAGCACTGTTTCTGCACTGTTCAAAACCGGTTCACCATCAATATGTAGTGGTGCTAATTTTAAATTATGAATAGTAATTTTTGGCGTTTGAAAGTACAATACATTTTTAGTTGTAATGTCATCTACCAGCGCCTGAAGCTTGTTGTTGCCTCTAATTTGACGCAAAATAGCGAAAGGTAGCTTCATTTTGCTCATTTTTTGTACAACAACAATATCTAAGAGTCCGTCGCTAAGGCTGGCTTTGGGTGCAATAGTAAAATTATTACCAAATTGATTGCTATTAGCAACACTAATAAAGTAGGCATCGGTAAAAAATTCAAACTCTGGTAAGCTCACCTTAAATTGGTAAGGCTGTGCTTTAAACAACGCTACAATGCTTTGTTGTGCATAGGTAAGCAAGCCTCTGGTGCTTTTCTGTGCAAATTCATGTGCTACGGTAGCGTCAAAGCCAACACCACTGAGCATGCAGCTAAAGTGTCCGTTCACTTCAAATGCATCTACCCATTGGGCTTTACCTTTAAAGATGAGGTCAATGGCAGCACTTGGCTTTTTAGGAATACCTGCGGCGTAAGCCAAGCCGTTACCACTTCCTAATGGAATAATGGCAAAAACAACATTTGTAACGGCCAATGCTTTAATAACAGCATTTACAGTGCCATCGCCACCAATGATAACAACCACATCAGTATGCTCGGCCTTTATTTTTTCTTCTACCAGAGTGTAGTTGCCCTGAGCACTGGTTGGCATTACATCAAGCGTAATATTACGCTTACGGCAAGCCAATTGAAGTGCGGCAACTACTGCATCTTTCTTCCCAGTGCCACTTATTGGGTTCACTAGGGCTATTATTTTCTGAAGCATAAGCACTTTAAATTATAGCAGTGCTTGGTTGCATCTTGTAGGGTTAATTACCAGTGTAGTAACGCACTAGCCCATGTAAAGCCACTACCAAAAGCAGCTAAACAAACCAAGTCGCCTTCTTTTATTTTTCCTTGTTCCCAGGCCTCACACAAAGCAATAGGCACACTTGCAGCCGTGGTGTTACCATATTTTTGAATGTTATTGTATACCTGCTGGTCACTTAAACCAAGTTGGTGTTGTACAAATTGCGATATACGCAAGTTGGCTTGATGCGGTATTAACATATTAATATCCGATGGCTTTAAGCCATTGGCTTGTAATGCTTCCATGATAACTTCTGGAAATTTCACAACAGCTTTCTTGAATACAGCAGGCCCATCCATATATGGAAAGTTTTGAGCACTATCAATCATATCATGGCTCATAAACATTTCACCTATAGTAGCATCGGCAAAGTTGGCATAGTGCCCCCATTTATTAGCATGCGTACCAGGGTTGTACATTGCTAAAATTTCAGCCGATGCACCATCGCTATGTAGGTGTGTACTTAATATGCCTCGGTTGGGTTCATCGGTTGCTTGTAATACTACAGCTCCTGCACCATCCCCAAAAATTACACTTACATTTCTGCCTCTAGTGCTAAAATCTAAACCAAAGCTGTGTTTTTCGCTACCTACTACAAGTATGTTTTTGTACATACCCGATTTAATGAACTGGTCGGCAACACTTATGGCGTATACAAAACCACTACATTGGTTTCGAATATCTAAAGCACCAATTTCACGCATGCCCATTTCACGCTGTAGCAATACACCACAACCCGGGAAATAATAGTCTGGACTTAAAGTGGCAAAAACAATAAAATCAATATCGGTAGGAGTGAGTCCAGCATTTTGAATGGCAATTTTACTGGCTTCAACCGCCATGGTAGTGGTGGTTTCATTAGTTCTGTGAGCGTAGCGTCGCTCCTGAATACCTGTACGTTCCTGAATCCATTCGTCGCTGGTATCCATATATTGCTTCAACTCTTCATTGGTAACTACACGTTCAGGTACATACTTACCAATACCGGCTATTTTACTTTTTGGCATCGCAATCGAACTTTAAACGAACAAATGTAAGGGGATTGTAGCGCCATCGTTCGTATTAATCGTTCAATTCAACTGCTTTTAACTTGTTTTAAAGCCAATGCTACCCTTGCGGTAAATGTTTTTTTGACAAGCGGCATCATTTGCAATTCAATTACGATTACATTCGTACTTTAATAATGATCTCATCGTATGAAAAAAACATGGATAACGCTCAGCCTAATGCTTTCTGCCTATTGGTTACAAGCACAACAAACAGGCATCGTGCAATACGAACGCACCACTAAAATTCAAATTAACGTCAATAATTTACCGGAAGGTGCTCCTAACATTCCCAATGAGCGTAAAGCGAAACAAGAGTTACTTTTTAACGATTCTACCAGTTTATACCGCGATGTGATTGAAGATGAACCGGAAGCTTTTGAAGGTGGTGGTAACGTGCGTATGTTCCGTTTTGGCGGTGGTAACACGCAGTTCTATAAAAACTTCAATTCGATGCTGTTGCTAGAAGCTCGAGAAATGTTCGATAGAAAGTATCTTATCAACGATACTATTAAGCTTCAAAAGTGGAAGCCACAACCCGGCGAAACACGCATCATAGCGGGCCATACCTGCTATAAAGCAACACTTACCATTACGGCTACCGAAATGTTTGGCAACACCCGCCGCATGACTTTCAGAAGTGGCACGCAAGAGCCTTCCAGCGATACAACAGTTGCCAGAACGCCAGCACCACCACGTACCATAGAAATTGAAGCTTGGTATGCTGTAGATATACCCGTGCCAACAGGCCCTGATACGTATGGTGGACTACCAGGTTTAATTTTAGGATTATATACCAACGATGGCCGTTTGAGTATTGTAGCAACCAATGTAAGCCTTACGGCAAATGTTAATAAAGATTTGAAACAACCTTCAAAAGGTAAGGCAATGTCAAGAGCAGCCTTTGCCGAAGAGTTGCGGAAAATTATGGAAGAGCAAAGAGCGAATATGGGTGGCCGTGGCCGCGTTATTATGCAATAACAATGCTGTATAATTAAACATTCAAAAGCCGACCTGACAGCAGGTCGGCTTTTTTTGCTTTTTTTGCTTACACCCTACTATATGTTACATGAGCAATAACCTTCAAAGAACACTTCGGCTGCAAACCATTGTAGATGGTATCAATGCCGGCGTGTGGGATTGGCAAATACAAACCGGCGAAGAATGGTGGAGCGACCGTTTTTTCCAACTACTCGGATACGAGCCTAACGAAATTCCAAGCACATTTGAGCAGTTTATGGCAATGCTGCATCCTGCCGATGTAGATACTGTTAATGCTGCCATTGAAGCGCATTTTGCCATTGGCGATATGTACTTCTTAAACATAAGAATGCGCTGTAAAAACGGAGCATATCGCTGGTTTGAAACAAGCGGCAGGGTTACGTTCAATGCAGAAGGTAAGCCTGAACGAATGGTGGGTAGCCTTATTGATATTCACGAAAAAGTACTCATTCAAGAAAAGCTAGAAGGCAACCAATTCACCTTAGAAGAAACCAATAAAATGGTACAGGCAGGTGGTTGGGTAGTATCGCTTTTGCCCGTACCTACCATCCACTGGAGCGATGAGGTTTATGCTATACACGAAGTACCTGTTGGAAGGCAACCATCTATCGAAGAAGCTTTTAATTATTATCCAGCACACACCCGACCTATCATAGAGCAGTTATTCAACAACTGCATTCAACATCAAACACCTTTCGATACCGATATTGAATTTAAAACGGCGACCAATAAAATTATTTGGGTACGGGTAATGGGCAAAGCAGTGGTAGATAAAGCCGGACAAACCATTGCTGTTCGCGGGGTTTTTCAGAATATTGATAACATCAAGAAAAAAGAAATAGCGCTGCAACGTTCTATCGATGTAATGGCCGAGCAAAACAAACGATTGCTCAACTTTGCACATATTGTATCGCATAACTTACGCAGCCATGCGGCCAACTTAGAAAGCATGCTCGAAATGCAACGAGCCACTAGCGATCCTGAAGAAAAGTACTTTTTTCAACAGAACATTTTTAAAATTTCAGCATCGCTCAACAACACCATACAGCATTTGAACGAAGTTGTACAAATTCAAACCGATCTTAAAAAAACCAAAACAACCATTTCTTTTCAAACAGTTTTTAATACGGTAGTACATATTTTGTCGGCTAATATTCAAAAGTCGAGAGCTGCCGTACATGCCGATTTTAGTGCTTGTGAAACCGTATTTTACAATCAGGCATATTTAGAAAGTATTCTCTTGAATTTGTTAAGTAACGCAATCAAATATCGTCAGCCTAATAAGCCCTCAGAAGTATTTATCACTACCTCGCAATTGGCCGATGGCCAAGTATACCTTACGGTAAAAGACAATGGCGTGGGAATTGACTTAGAAAAGCATGGTGATCGTTTATTCGGCATGTACGAAACTTTTCATGAGCATCCCGATGCAAAAGGTATTGGCTTATTCATCACTAAAAATCAAGTAGAAGCAATGGGTGGCCAATTATTGGTTGAAAGTAAGTTGCACGAGGGCACTACATTTACCGTAAGGTTCTAACCTTGTATAAAGTGTACGAAAAAAGGCTACCCTTTTGGAGTAGCCCCTTTCTCTCAAACTATATCGGTATCACTACCGACCACCAACCTCTTGAAATAGGTTTAACATCAGGAATTGTATTTTTTCAATATCTAACAAACCAACTCTCTAAAATAGGGTCTGTTGCTGTTACTGGTATGGCCATTGTGTAAAAATGGTTTGTTTAAAAAGCCTTCAACTTCGGGTATTGAAGCCGCTTTTTGAATATCATCTTCATTGGTGGAAGAGGATAAAATGTACACCCTGATAGCACTTTTAATATCACTATCGAGCTTTGAAAATGCCTGCATAAACTCCCATCCATCCATGCCCGGCATGTTAATGTCTAAAAGCAGTGTTGTTGTGGTTGCGGCATCGGGTTGAAACTCTTTACGTAAGTACTCTAAAGCGGCGGTAGGCTCTACATAAGCTTTGGTTTCGGCAGCACCATAAGTGCTCGCAATGGTGTATTCGCATACCAAGTTACTTGTAGGATCATCATCTACAATGATGAATTGAAAAGGAGTTCTCATGGCGGATTGTTTTAGCGAATGAAGAAATGCGATAACGGTTGCCTATGTTGTACTATACTACCGCAAAACACATGTTTTTTATTGCTATGTTTATAGTGCGTTTGTATTGTATGTACCTGCTCAAATCATGATGTAAAAGTAACCTTCGGCAGTTGCTTTACACATGATGTTCGTCATTCAAAATAAATTTTTTCTGCTGATGCCTATCATCTTGAAATGCTTGTGTGATAAGGATTTCAGACAGTTTGAAAAAGCTGATTAATGTGTATTTAATACGCTATCGAATGATGCACATCAGTAGTGTTAATGAACACCATCATAAGTGCCGTTGATGCCAGCTACTACCTTGTGCTTTGTCTAACAAAAATTTTCATTTCTCTCAAAAAACTACATATGCGAACCAAAGCAACAGCCAAAAAATATGTGTATTTTTTTGGCAATGGCGAAGCCGATGGCAATGAATCGATGAAAAATTTATTAGGTGGTAAAGGAGCTAACCTAGCCGAAATGGCGGGGCATCCTAAGCTACGATTACCAGTGCCGCCAGGCTTCACCATCACAACAGAAGTATGTACGTATTATTATGCCAATCGAAAGCAATATCCACAACAGTTGGCAGCGCAAGTAAAACAATCGTTACAACGAGTAGAAAAGATGATGGGTAAGCGTTTCGGCGATGCTAACAATCCTTTGCTGCTATCCGTACGTTCTGGCGCTAGAAAAAGTATGCCAGGCATGATGGATACCGTATTAAATATTGGCTTGAACGATGTTACTGTGCAAGGCTTGATTGCCCAAAGTGGCGATGAACGTTTTGCTTACGATGCATACCGCCGTTTAATTATGATGTATGCCGATGTAGTAATGGAAAAAGCAGCAGGCTTGCCACCCACAAGTGGCGTTGGTATTCGTAAAATTTTAGATGAACAGCTCGATGCTATAAAACATAGTAAAGGTTATACCAGCGATACAGAGGTTACAGCGAAAGAACTCAAAACGCTTGTGGCGAGTTACAAAAAAACCATTAAGCAGTTGTTAAAGAAGCCCTTCCCAGACGATCCTATGGAGCAGCTATGGGGTGGCATTGGTGCGGTGTTTCAAAGTTGGAACGGTAAGCGGGCTATTGATTACAGACGTATTGAACGTATTCCCGACGATTGGGGCACTGCCGTGAATGTACAAAGCATGGTATTTGGTAACATGGGCGATGATAGTGCTACCGGCGTTGCATTCACTAGAAATCCGGGTACAGGCGATAATCATTTTTATGGCGAATATCTTATCAATGCTCAGGGCGAAGATGTAGTAGCTGGTATTAGAACCCCGGCACCTATTAACAGTTATTCTAAAAATGCTCAGAGCGAAGGCTTGGCTACATTAGAATCGTTAATGCCAAAATTGTACAAAGAACTCGATGGCTACCAGAAAAAGCTAGAGAAGCATTATAAGGATATGCAAGACATTGAGTTCACTATTGAACAAGGTACCTTGTACATGCTACAATGCAGGGTAGGTAAGCGTAATGGAATTGCAGCTGTTAAAATGGCCACCGATATGTACAAAGAAAAATTGATTGATGCTACTACAGCTGTAAAACGCGTGGCACCCAATCAGTTAGTAGAGCTATTATTGCCCATGCTCAGCTTAGATGCCGAAAAAGCTACCAAACCTATTGCTAAAGGGTTACCGGCAGGGCCTGGCGGTGCTATTGGTAGGGTGGTATTTAGTTCCGATGATGCCGTGGCTTGGGCAGCAAAAGGTGAAAAAGTAATTCTGGTACGGGAAGAAACATCGCCAGAAGATGTTGATGGCATGCACAAGGCTCAGGCCATTTTAACAACCAAAGGTGGTATGACTTCACACGCTGCATTGGTAGCTCGTGGTTGGGGTAAGTGCTGTATTGTGGGCTGCAGCGAAATAGATATTAATGCTGCTTACAAAACATTTACCGCAAGGAATGGCACCGTTGTTAAAGAAGGTGATTGGCTAAGTTTAAATGGTACGAAAGGCATGATATACACCGGCCAGTTACCGTTGGTAGATGTTGATATTAACCACAACGATAGCTATAAAGTGCTCATGCAATTGGTAGATAAAACCAAGCAAATACAAGTACGCACCAATGCCGATACACCAAAAGATGCTGCACAGGCTTTAAAATTCGGTGCAGAAGGTATAGGTCTCTTCAGAACAGAACATATGTTTTATGGCGAGGGTAGCGATAAACCTTTGTTCTTATTGCGAAAAATGATTTTAAGTAGCAATGAATCGGAACGAAAAAGGGCGTTAAAAGAACTATTTACTTACGTAAAAAAAGATATCAAAGCTACTTTGAAAGTAATGCATGGTTTCGCTGTAACCATTCGCTTACTCGATCCGCCATTACACGAATTTGTACCGCACGATAAAGAGAAGCTACAACAAATTGGTAAAGAGTTGGGCGTGAGCCTTTCGGTATTACAACGCCGCATTTTGGCCTTGCACGAGAACAACCCAATGCTAGGTCACCGCGGTGTACGCTTAGGAATCAGCTATCCAGAAATTACCGAAATGCAGGTGAGAGCAATTTTAGAAGCCGCTGCCGAATTGCAAGTCAAGGGCAACAAAGTACATCCTGAAATAATGATACCTGTTACCTGTACGGCGAACGAACTTACCCATCAAAAAACAATTGTAGATAGGGTAAGTAGTGAAGTATGCGAAAAATACGCCCTCAAAAAAATTGCTTACAGTTTCGGTACTATGATAGAAATACCAAGGGCTGCCTTACGGGCAAATGAACTCGCCGAAGTAGCCGATTTCTTTAGCTTCGGTACCAACGATTTAACCCAAATGAGTTTCGGTTTTAGTAGAGATGATATTGGTGGATTTTTACCCAATTATCTCGATCAAAAAATTCTACCGGAAGATCCATTTGCAACCATTGATGCAGATGGCGTTGGCGAACTAGTTCGCTTGGGAACCGAACGTGGCCGCAGTACAAAACCTGCATTGAAAGTGGGTATTTGCGGCGAGCACGGTGGCGACCCCGATAGTGTGCAATTCTTCCATAAAATGAGTATGAATTATGTGAGTTGCTCACCATTTAGAGTGCCTATTGCAAGATTAGCAGCAGCACATGCGGCTATTAACGCACCACGCAAAAAATAACAACGGCGAAGCAAGCACTTTGGGATATTGCCTATAACTAATCAGGCAATACTTCGCAGCCAGCTATCGATATCGATAGCTGGCGTTGTTTTAAGCCAGAACTAAACCTTCTACATTAAACTTTTCAGGATACTTACCTTGAATGTTGCGATAAAAATCTTTGATAGCTTTTGCATCTGCCACAGCATCGCCAGTCATATACAAGAGCGGACCAAAGCCTGCTTCTTTCTTTGCATAATCGAGGTAGCCTAATAATACGGGTACTTTGGCTTGTAATGCTACATGGTAAAAACCCGTTTTCCACTTATCAACTCTATTGCGGGTACCTTCGGTGGCGATCATGAGCATCAGCTTTTCGTGCTGCTCAAACAAGCTTACAATATCTTGTACCAAATTGCCTTTTTTACTGCGTTCTACCGCCATGCCACCTACACTTTGTAAGATGTTGCCAATAGGCCAACGAAACAGCTCTCTTTTGGCTAAAAAACGTACTGGAATCTTCAGCTTAAAAAATACCGCCATGCTATACAGAAAATCCCAATTACTGGTGTGCGGTGCGGCAATTACTACGCAACGTTCGTATCCTTCTGGTAGTTGTACTTGCATGGTCCACCCTCGCCATTTAAAAAGCCAAATAAATAACCGCCGCATAGAATCGTAGTTTTTACAAATGAACGAATAAACCCGCAGCTTTTTCGATATGGGTAAATGTCTTCATTTACCGTAAGGTGCTTCGTATTTTTGTCAACGAACAAGTAGTATTATGGAAAACGATTTATTGGTGAATAAAGTGGCCGAAAGTGGCATTGTAACCCTCGATTTAGAACAGTATTTACCGCAAGGCGAGTGGGTGGCGTTTGATATCAAACCCTATTTGTTCATGGAGTTGATTTTGAAAGAAAAAGATTTTAGAGCCGCCTTACTTACTACCGATTGGCAGGTATTTGCAGGCAAGCAAGTAACCATTACTTGTACTGCCGATGCTATTATACCTATGTGGGCTTATATGCTCATTGCCAATTATTTGCAACCGGTGGCCGCGGGTGTATATTTTGGTAGCGAAGCCGAGGCCAAAGTGCAAGTGTTATTGCAAAACATACAACAATTAAATGCCGCCGATTATACCGATAAGCGTGTGGTTATTAAAGGTTGCGGCGATGCGCCCATACCTGAAGCAGCCTATGTGGCAGCAACTGCTTTGTTACGCCCTGTAGCGAAAAGTATTATGTATGGCGAGCCTTGTAGTACGGTACCCATTTACAAGAAAAAACCATAGGGGCTGTGGGCTAGCGTACTAGCATCAACTGTGGTTCCGGCTGTTCGCTGCTACACCTTGTTACGCTTCGCTACACGGCGGCGTATTCGCTGCCATCCGGCAGCCTTTGGGCTTGGTTGCAGGTAGCTACATTTTTAAGTTTTCATTGGCGTTTTCATTTACCGTAAGGTAGTAACCTTGTTGAAAACCTAAGCCATGCGACAATTATACTTTGTTCTTACATTATGCTTTTTCGGAGTGCTTCAAGCAGAAGCACAGCAACGTAGCATTGATACTGTTGTAGTTCGTGTTGATTCGATGTTTGAAAGCAAGTTCCACCGAAAGCTGTACGATAATAGAACCAATGTTAAGTACCACTTGCAAGAGCGTGGTCGTGTTAGAGATATCATTGTGTTTTTGGCAACGTTAGAAGAACTAAAAACAGGCAACCGCCTTTATGCCGTTCGAGTTGATCAGCGTTTTAATCGTGGACTTTTCACCGATGCGCCACTTGCTAATGCAGAGTATATAGATGAAGATGAGTTGGCAACTTTTGTAGATTACCTGAAGCAAGTGAAGCAAGATATCATGACTACCGATCATGTATCGCAAAACTATACCGAGTATCGTTTTTATACCCGTGCAGGTATTATGCTAGAGTGTTATACTGGCGTTAACCGTTGGCGTTGTGTATTGCATTACGAACTTGCTAAAATGCCCACCGATACGTACATTAATAACCCTGAGCGTTTAGAAGAATTAATACAAACTCTTACTGAAATTGACCAAGAAATAAAAACCCTGCGTAAGAATCAGAAATAAGTACAACAGCATGTTGTTAATTTGTGCATATACATGCTTACACCACAACAAGCACTACAACAATACTTTGGCTATACCAGCTTTAGGGGCGAACAAGCAGCTATTATAGATGCGATACTCGCCGGTAACGATGTGTTGGCTTTGTTACCAACAGGTGGTGGTAAGTCGTTATTGTTTCAAATACCGGCACTTGTATTACCAGGTACATGTTTGGTGGTAAGTCCGCTAATAGCACTCATGAAAGATCAGGTGCAACAACTACAGCAAAAAGGTGTTGCTGCCGCTGCCATTGTAAGTGGCATGAGTAATTACGAAGTAGAAAGAGTTTTGCAACAAGCTACCGATGGTAGCCTAAAGCTGTTGTATGTTAGTCCAGAACGGTTGCACACTCGTTTGTTTCAGGCTTACATAGAAAGTATTGATTGTAATTTAATAGCAGTAGATGAAGCCCATTGCGTGAGCCAATGGGGTTACGATTTTAGGCCTGCCTATCTACGAATTGCCGAGTTGCGTTCGTTGCTGCCACAAGTGCCAATATTGGCGGTTACAGCTTCTGCTACGCCAACTGTAGCAACCGATATACAACAGCAGTTGCAACTGCGTACACCCAAAGTTTTTCAGCAATCTTTTTTACGGCCCAACCTGTCTTTTACCGTTCGGATAGTAGAAGATAAAATGCATCAGCTCGTACAAATTTTAACGAAGGTGCAAGGCAGTGCAGTGGTGTATTGTCGCAATCGGCGACGTACGCAAGAAATAGCCTATCAGCTCAATAGTTATAATATCAGTGCCGATTATTACCACGCTGGCTTATCGGGCGATATACGCCACGAGAAGCAACAGGCGTGGATGGAAGATGCTACCCGTGTAATGGTTTGTACCAATGCTTTTGGTATGGGTATTAATAAGCCTAATGTGCGGCTTGTGATACATATGGACGTACCCGATTGTCTCGAAAACTACTACCAAGAGGCAGGCCGTGCCGGCCGCGATGGTAACAAAGCATATGCAGTTTTGCTGTATCAAGCAAGCGATGAGCAATACTTACAATCGTTGCCCGAAATCCGCTTTCCATCGGTAGCGTTTATTCGGCAATTGTATCAGCATATCAGCGATTACTTGCAGGTGCCTGTTGGTTGTGGTGAAGGTGCGTATTATCGCTTCAACTGGTCGGAGTTCGTACACCTTTTTCAAATAGATATTGCCAAGGCATCGCATGGGTTACAAGTACTACAACAAGAGGGTCATCTATCGTTAACAGAACAGCAGTTTATACCATCAAAAGTAGAGGTAATTGCTTCGCGTGATGATATTAGAAGTTTAGAAACGCATCATGCCGAATACGATGCTTTTCTAAAATGCTTGCTACGTACCTACGAAGGTATTTTAACCACACAGGTAAGCATTTTTGAACGACAAATGGCTAAGTTGTTACGTTGTAGTGAAACCGATGTAATAGCAGGGCTTCAATGGCTACATCAACACGATTATATTAGGTATAGAATGCGTACCGATGAGCCACAACTTTTTTTCAATACACCACGAGCACCTGCCGCCGAGCTACACATTGGCTTACAACAATATGGTGAACGGAGGCGGGTTTTCGAAGCTCGCCTAGCGCAGCTACAACAATACATCACTACAACAACACAGTGTCGTAGTGTGCAACTAGCCACCTATTTTGGCGATACTACGGCCACGCCTTGCGGTGTATGCGATATTTGCTTAGCACAAAAGGCCGAAACCATCACCAACGATACAAAGGCTGTTTTATTAGAAAGCATGTTAGCTGCACTTGAAACGCCAACCACAACACTAGCCTTACAGCAGCAGTTACAAGTACACAGAAATGTATTGTGGGAGTTATTACGCTATTTAGAAAGCGAAAACCGAATTAGCATTACAACCGATGGCGTTATTACCTTACGGTAAATGCCTACGCCACTTCTACCAAGCCTTGATTTAGAAAAGCAATAAGTGGTTGTAACGCTTCAAAATGAGCTATGGTAGTGGGTATCATTGTTTTACCCGTAAGGGTGGCATCGGTAATGGGAGCAGATGCAATAAAACTTTTCAATTTTAAAAATGCAATGGCGGGGTTATCGGCTTCATAGCCTTTGGGTGGTCTGCTCAAGCTTACATCGGTAGTAGCCAAACCATCGAAGTATTGGCGAAAAGTTGGATGTTCAATAATGGCTTTGAAAGTATTAAAATTATAATCAATTTCTTGACGCACCTTTTGCAGTTCGGGTGCCATAGGCATATACAAACCACCGGCAATAAATGCAGCATTGGGCTCAATGTGCAAGTAATAGCCTGCCATGGCTAGTTTTTTGCCACCCATGCTTAAACTAATGCCCATATTGGTTTTGTACGGACTTTTATCTTTACTGAAACGTACATCTCTATTGATTCTGAACACGCAATCCTTCACTTGTAAGTGTGCCAAAGTGGGGTCAATTGGTATCATTTTTTCCAACAATGTTGCTACCACATCGTGTACATTTTGCTTGGCTGCATCGTACTGCTTGCGATTGGCATCAAACCAATATTTATGGTTATTGGCTGCGAGGTTGTGTAAAAAATCGAGTGTGCTTTTTGCAATCATAACTGTAGGGGTAGCCTTACGGCAAATGTATTTGCGTGTTCATTTACCGCAAGGTAGTTCTAAAAAACACATGCCAACCAGAATGGTTGGCATGTAGTGTATGGTTACTTACTTAAATTCATACTACGCTCTTTGTACAAGCGGCGGAAGTATGGATCTCTTAAATCTTTAATGAAACGAATGGCTTCGCCGGTGCTCTTCATTTCTGGGCCTAGCTCTTTATTCACACCCGGAAATTTTTCAAAGCTGAACACAGGCTCTTTTATGGCAAAACCTTCGAGCTTTTTCTCAAACGAAAAATCGCTAAGCTTACTATGACCTAGCATTACTTTAGTGGCAACGTTTAAATAAGGTATTTGATATGCCTTGGCAATGAAAGGTGTGGTGCGGCTGGCACGTGGGTTGGCTTCTATTACAAACACATTACCATCTTTAACGGCAAACTGTATGTTAATAAGGCCGCGAATGTCTAAAGCACGTGCAATTTTTTCGGCATAGTATTCCATGGTGGCCACTACCAATGGCGTAAGGTTAAAAGCGGGTAATACTGCATTGCTATCGCCGCTATGAATACCTGCTGGTTCAATATGTTCCATTACGCCCATTACATGAAACTGCTCGCCATCGAAAATGCCATCAATTTCGGCTTCTTGGCAGCGGTCTAAGAAATGGTCAATTAAAATTTTATTACCTGGAATATGTTTTAAGAGACTTACAACAGCTTTTTCAAGCTCTTCATCGTTAATTACAATACGCATACGCTGGCCACCGAGTACATAGCTGGGGCGCACCAATACCGGGTAGCCTACTTGTTGTGCCACCTCAATGGCTTCGTCGGTGGTATAAGCAGTGCCATATTGTGGGTAAGGGATGCCTAGCTCTTTGAGCATGTCGCTAAAGCGGCCACGGTCTTCGGCAATATCCATATTATCGAAGCTGGTGCCAATAATTTTAATGCCACGTTGGTGTAGTTTTTTGGCCAACTTCAAAGCAGTTTGTCCGCCTAGTTGTACAATAACGCCTTCGGGCTGTTCTAATTCAATAATTTCCCAGAGGTGCTCCCAATACACGGGTTCAAAGTAGAGCTTATCGGCAATATCAAAATCGGTACTTACCGTTTCGGGGTTACAGTTCACCATAATAGCTTCGTAACCACATTCTTTAATGGCAAGTAAGCCATGTACACAGCAGTAATCAAATTCTATACCCTGACCAATACGGTTAGGGCCACTGCCTAAAACAATAATTTTCTTCTTTTTACTGGGAATACTCTCGTTGGAATTCAGTGTAGCGTTGCTCATGCTAAAAAAGTTGTGCAAAACTAAGGAAACTACATCGGATGCCGTATTAAGAATTACAAGCCATGATGCACCACCAAAAAGTTAAAAAATCTACTATTCACGGAAGTGTAACTTTAGTTACGATATAGTATTGTAATGTATCATACCTTTACCACACCACCAACTGTAAGCGATGTTGCCGTATGTTATCACCTTACGGTAAATGTTATTAAACCCTGAACCACATGAGCTTACGGATTTTTATAACCTTTTGGATCATACTGCTTACAAGTGTTGTTACTAATGCCCAATTGCGTATTAGTGGAATTGTAAAAGATAAGCAAAGTGATGAACCAATACCTTTTGCAGCAGCTCGGTTTAAAGTTGCTGGCTTTGGTACGTTAACTGATAGTGCCGGTAGGTTTTCATTTACCGTAAGGCAAATACCACTCAACGATACATTACTAATAGAAAGTGTAGGGTACTTGGTAACCGCTATACCCACAGCACGTTTAAAAGATTCGTTGCAGTTAACCATAGCATTGGTAGTAATGCCCGCAGAACGTAGCCGTGAGGCAGTAGTGAAAACGAAATACAATCGGGCTTTGTGGTTTTGGCGAAAAATTCAGAGCAAAAAACCGCAGAACGATCGTAGCCGTTACGATAATTTCAGTTACGAAGTGTACAATAAGCTAGAGCTTGATTTGAACAATGTGAACAAAGAGAAACTGGGGCAGAACAAGCTACTAAAGCCGCTTAATTTTGTGCTTGAGTATGTAGATAGCACTAGCGATACAAAGCCATATTTGCCAGTATATCTTACAGAAACTATCAGCGATTATTACTATCAGCGTAACCCACGACGAACGAGAGAAGTAATTAAAGCCACTAAAACCAATGGGCTCGATAATGAAAGTATTGTAAAGCAGTTGGGTGGTACTTATCAGAATATCAATATTTACAGTAATGTTATTCCTGTATTCGATAGGGCATTTATTAGTCCGCTCCATAACAATGCCGATAACTACTATAATTTCAAATTACTCGATACGCAGTATTTAGGTGGTAAGCGTTTAGTGCATTTGCGTTTTACACCAAAATACAAAGGGCAAGATGTATTTGAAGGCGATTGTTGGGTACACGATACCACTTTTGCAATTCAAAAGGTTACGCTAAGGCCGGCAAGCGAGGCCAATATTAATTTTATAACAGGCTTAAGTATTATTCAAGAATACAAGCTTATTAACGATACTACTTGGTTTTTGTATAAAGATCGTTTTGTGGCCGATTTATACCCTGTTGGCTCTAATCGCTTGGGTTTTAAAGGGCGTAAAACAAGTACCTACAAAAACGTTATTGTTAACAACGAATCGGTAGAAAAAGAATTACATAAAAGCAAGCTGGCAGAAGATATTGTGCTCTTGGCACAGCCCGATGCTACGCCCGATAGTTTTTGGTTGAGTAACCGCCACGAGCAACTGAATAAAGATGAACAAACCGTGTACAAAGTGCTCGACACACTCATGAAAAACCCAACGTATGTACGTTATCGTAACACCCTCAACTTTTTAACTACTGGCACAAAAGATATTGGTAACATTCGTATTGGCCCGTGGTGGTATTGGGTAAGTGGTAACCTTTGGGAAGGCTTGCGTACCCGTTTTGACATTAGCAGCAATTTTGGTTTTAGCAACAAATGGCAGTACAGTGGTTACCTTGCGTATGGGTTTAAAGATCAAGAGTTAAAAGGCAAGGCCGAATTACGGTATCAAATTAGTCGCCAACCTTGGAGTTATGTTTCGGCTAGCTACCGCAAAGACATAGACAATGGCCAAATGTATTACGACCAAATTGGCACCGATAACATTTTTGCAACAGCATTCCGCAGGCCTAATATTCCGTTGAAATTTCAAATGGTAACTGAGGAACAGCTAGAGTATTACACCGAAAGTAACATAGGTATTGGTGTGGGTGTGAAAGCGATGCACCGCCAGTATCGGCCGTTACAAAATCTTCCGGGGCCTGAGTTTTTCCCAACAAAAAATGGTGGTACCCCACTCAGCGATTTTACAACCACGCTACGCCTCCGATTTGCATGGCTCGAACGTACTTTCGAAGATAATTTTTACAGAACCAGTTTGGGTAGCGATTTGCCGATTGTAGATATAAAATTGACCAAAGGCTATGCAGGTGTTAACGGCAGCAGCTACAATTATGAAAAAATTGAAGCTACGGTAAGCGACTATTTTAAAATTGCACCCTATGGCAGTATTTATTTCAACGTGTTTGCCGGAAGGGTAAATGGCACACTTCCATTTCAGCTACTTGAAGTATTACCTGGCAACGAAATGTATTATTACAACCGTTATGCCTTTAACCTTATGAATAGGTTCGAATATTTAACAGATAGGTATGCAGGTTTTAATGTAGAGCACAATATCGGTAATGGTTTATTTAGATTTATTCCACTTACGCGTAAGTTAAAATTCCGGCAGTTCTATACTTTAAAAGGTATTATTGGCAACCTCAGTCCCGAAAATCAAGCATTGAATTTTGTAGGCAACCATCCGTTTAAAACGTTGAACAACGAGTGGTATGCCGAAGTAGGTACAGGTGTAGATAATATTTTCAAGTTTTTTAGAATCGATGCTGTTTGGCGAGTAGCACAGCCTACCACCAACTTCAATCCCAACGTGCCTAACCGTAGTAGCTTTGGTTTATTCGGTAGTTTTAGAGTATCGTTTTAATACTAATATCAATGGTAATGCGGCTTTATCAATGGCTTGGTTACATGCAACCAAAATTGTTGCTTTACAGCAAATAAATACGCATGAACAATCACGAAATAGATTACCGCATTTTAGGCGAAGAAATGCAGTACGTAGAAGTAGAACTCGACCCCAACGAAACTGCTATTGCCGAACCCGGTGCTTTTATGATGATGGACGATGGCATAGCCATGCAAACCATGTTTGGCGATGGTAGCCAACAACAAGGCGGCTTGTTAGGCAAGCTTTTCAGTGCAGGCAAGCGATTACTCGTGGGAGAAAGCTTATTCATGACGGCCTTCACCAATACGGGTATGGGCAAACGAAAAGTGAGCTTTGCCAGCCCTTACCCCGGAAAAATTATTCCGCTCGATTTGTACCGTCTTGGTGGCAAAATAATTTGTCAGAAAGATGCTTTTTTATGTGCAGCTAAGGGCGTACAAATAAGTATTGAATTTCAGCGCAAGCTCGGTACTGGCTTATTTGGTGGCGAAGGTTTTATCATGGAAAAATTAGAAGGCGATGGTATGGCATTTTTGCACGCCGGCGGCCATGTATTTGAACGCGAGTTGCAACCTGGCGAGCTCATTAAAATAGATACAGGCTGTATTGTAGGCTTTACAGCAGGTGTAGATTACGATATTCAGTTTGTAGGCGGTATTAAAAATACATTGTTTGGTGGCGAAGGTTTGTTTTTTGCCACATTACGAGGCCCTGGCCGCGTATGGATACAAAGCTTACCCATTAGCCGATTAGCTAGCCGTATTTTGGCCTACGGTGTTGGTAGCCGCCGCGAAGAGGGTAGCATCTTAGGCGGGCTCGGCAACCTGCTCGATGGCGATGGTCGTTAAATGGTAATGTTATAGCATACCTTACGGTAAATGTTGTGCGCCACAATATTTACCGTAAGGTATAGCCATAAAAAAAGCCAACCGCTATCGGTTGGCTTTTTTAGTGTTTGTTCGGCTATTATTTTAAGAATAACATTTCGCGGTATTTAGGAAGTGTCCAAACATCGTCGCTTACCAAATGCTCTAGCTTATCTACGTGATAACGAATAATGTCAAAATACTTACCCTTTACATCATCGCAATAAGCGGCAGCTTTAGCACGGTTATCGCTTAAGTTGTTGGCAACCTTGCGAGCCTCCACCATTGCATTCACATTTTCATATACCGCTTGAATATGCTTGCTTACGGCAGTTAAAATAGAAAGCTGGCTGCTATAAGCACTTTCAGGCAGGCCTGCATTTTTTAAACCCTGAATATTGGTAATGAGTGTGTTCTGATATTTAATAGCTACCGGTATAATGTGATTTAGTGCTAAATCGCCCATTACACGAGCTTCTATCTGTACCTTTTTAATGTACTTTTCTAACTCAATATCGTAACGTGCATGTAATTCGGCATGGTTATAAACACCATTGTTCTCGAACAATTGTGCTGCTTTTTCGGTAACCATTGCATCTAACGCAACCGGCGTAGTTTTTAGATTAGGTAAGCCACGGCGTTCTGCTTCTTGGTGCCACTCATCGCTGTAGCCATCGCCTTCGAACAATACCGATTTGCTATCAACAATGTATTGTTGAATGGTATGCATGATGGCGATTTCTTTTTTCTCACCCTTTTCTATCAATGCATCCACCGTTTTTTTGAATTGCTTTAAGGTTTCGGCCATAATAGTGTTCAACACCGTCATTGGGTTGGCGCAATTGGCTGTACTACCAACAGCACGGAACTCGAACTTATTGCCTGTGAATGCAAAAGGCGATGTACGGTTGCGGTCGGTATTATCGAGCATTAATTCTGGAATGCTGCGGTGTATATCGAGCTTTAAAATGGCTTCATCTTGTTCATCGAACTTATCGCCTACACGGCTTTCAATATCGGCAAGTACTTTGGCAAGGTACTGACCCACGAATACTGAAATAAT
>DMPB01000028.1:0-16123 GCA_003456175.1 Chitinophagaceae bacterium
TTACACATAACGGTGCTACGAATAGCCGGGTCGGTAATTGCTTCGAACGGAAATGCCATGTACACTACCCGATGGTTGCCTCTAAAGCCTACAGCAGCCCCATCGCCTGTGCCACCACTGTAATTAAGTAATAGTTCGGCACCTGTTACAGCACTGATACGATCTGGAAAATCAACATCAAAAATGCCGGCCGAACCGTTATCGAAAGTGCCAGACTGATTGGCAAAAAATTGCGATGTTCCAGTGAAGTTATAGGTACCTGCATCATCATCAATATAATTGGCTTTCAAATAATTGTTATAGAAGTTGAGGTTAGCATTGGCCGATGCTGCTCTACCAATATCCCAACCAAGTTCGGCACCAGAAATTAAAAGGTTGCCACCGGCATCTAAATAAGCAGTTAGTTTAGCAGCCTCGGTAGCATCGAGTGTACGGTCGGCAGTACTTTCCTCGCCTAGTATCCAATCTACTGCTGCATAGCCGTTAAGGCTAATCATATCAGCAATAACTGCTTCGTTTTGTGCACCATCGAACGCGGCACCGCAATTACTTAGCGCTGCTGCATGATCTACCATATAATCGTAGCGATTCATGCGTTCTAAAAACATTCTACGAACATTTCCTAATATGCTACCCTCATTACGCAATACCATCGGCGAAAGTCTGTCGAAGCCATCTACAATTAAATAGCTGGCATTACTAGTAGGGCTAGCTGGTGTACGTGCAGCTACAACGCTAGTAGTAAATGATTCGCCACCAGCGTTCACGGCCGAAATTTTGAAATAATAAGTGGTATTGGCAGCACCAGTGAAGGTGTAAGTAGTATCATTTACCGTAAGGCCATCGCCAAAACCCTTTCCATTATTACTTATGTATACCCGATAGCTTGTGGCCGGATGACCAAAAATGCCACCTGTTACAGGCCTGCGCCATGTTAATTGTATTTGATTGTTCCCTGCATTTTTAGCTATAAAATGCGTTGGCTCTTCGGGTAAGTATACAATGGGGGTGCCATCTTTATAATTGAAATACTTAACGATGCCCTTATAAATGGCTCTTGCTGCTAGCCTGCGAAATTCTGCATTCTTCAAATCAGTAGCATCGGCTGGTGTATCGTGAAAAGCCAACTCAATGAGTGTTCCCGGAATAGAATCGAGATTACGTAATTCTCCAAAGTTGGCTTCTTTAACGCCACGATCGGTCCAACTTGGGTTGTACCCTGCCCGAATATCGCTAACGATCTGACGATGAATGCTATCGCGAAGTTGTGTACTACCAGGCGATATATTGGGGCGGCCGCTTCCCAAACCATTATAGCGGTAAGTTTCTGTGCCACGAGCCGTTGCATTCGCAGCATTGGTATGAAACGACACAAACACGCTGTTGCGTACCTCTTCTACCCCGCCTTTATTGGCTTCCCATTCGGCATAGAGTGGCCGCATGTTAACATCGCCAACGCAAGTAGGATACCCTTGGTAACGAGCATACATATTGGCTGCTTCTTCGAAACGGGCTTTGTTACTTCCATTCGGTGATACACTCGGAAAGTTACAATCGGCCTGCTGACCGATGCCGCCGCCAAAACGAACTGCATCGGCTATAATAGCTTGCGCATCTTGCGTACTTTGGTTGCTTAATACCACTTTATTATCGCCACCGGCTGCGAAATAAAAACGACCTATATACACCCAAGTACTGCCGTGTACCTCTTGATTCACTGTATAAGTGGTTGTACCTCCAGCATGATGCACGGTGTATTTAACATCGGTAGGTCTGTTGAGACCGCTTACAAACTGCACACTTACCCAATAATAACCACTTACGGTAATCGTAGGCGTGAAAGTAGCTGTGGCAGTAGCGGTAGCACTACTATTGGCTACACGGTATGTACCATTATAACCGGGCACTCCACCATCGGTCCAACTACCAGTTTCAGTGTATTGGGGTGCACCGGCATCGTTGTTAACAATGATTTCATTGGTATTTACATCGCGTTCACGAACACTCCAAACATTCGCACCAGCATTGTACAAGTAGTTCAGTAAATAGTAATTGATGGTTTCAATGGTTCCAAAATCTTCTACCACCTCGTTAGTAGTGCCACGCTGTGTTGAAAATGCCGAGGCAGAACTATTAGCAACATTCCAACCATGGCCAGGACTCAGCCAAACTGTTTTACCTAATAAACCTCCTGTGAATGCAGACTGGCTTGGTGTTGGAAATAACCGTGCAGCAACATTGCTGTTAACCGCACCTTTTATATCTGGAAAAGGATCGTTATTCGGCTGTTGCTGGTACCGCACCTTAGTGGCTACCGGCGTAAAATAATCAAGTGTTTTCCACGTATTGGTGGCAGCATCTTTCGCTAGCAACACAATATTATCGGCACCGGCTTCGTATGCCATGTGTGCTAAAGCCTCGTTCAGTTCTTCTACCAAAGCATCGGGTAATTGCCTTACGGTAAATGATTGACGCACATTGAAGTACACTTGTAAAAGATTGCCGTTTTGTGCAACACTATCGGGCTGTAATGCTAGTTGCGGATAATGTTCGGCGGCTTTGTTAACAGTGTTGCGAATAGGTTGTAAAAGCGAGTGTTGCTGTGCTTGTACCATAGATACACCAACAGCAGCCAATGCGGTTAGCAGGCATTGTTTGAAGCGCATAAGCAGTCGTTATTTTTCGGTTTTTGCACCTTGAAGATAGCTAAAAACCGCTAAATACTGCAAATACAGCTTTTTTTGTGCAGCTACATGTGCCTAATAGGCTCCCGCTACCTCATTTACCGTAAGGTACTAGTGTGCTTCTAACCAATTATCGCCAATACCTACCTCGGCCTCTACTGGCACACCATGTGGTAGCACCAATGCGGTACGCATATTCTCGAGAATAAGGTTTTTGAGTGACTCTACTTCATCGCGGTGGGCATCGAACACCAATTCATCGTGTACTTGCAGCAACATTTTGCTACGTAGTTGTGCGGCTTGCATGGCTGCATGAATTTTAATCATCGCCAACTTAATCATATCAGCTGCGGTACCTTGAATCGGACTGTTAATTGCGTTGCGTTCGGCGTAGCCCCTAACGGTAAAATTACTGCTGTTGATATCGCGAAGCCAACGCTTGCGGCCCATTAACGTTTGTACGTAACCATGCTCTCTACAGAAATTGATGGTTTCATCCATATAACGTGTGATGCCTGAAAACTCACGTTTGTAGTTATCAATAATTTCTTTCGCTTCAGATCTGCTGATGCCTAAGTTATCGGCCAAACCAAATGCACCTTGCCCGTATATGATACCAAAATTCACGCTCTTGGCTTTGTATCGTTGTTCTTTGGTAACGGCAGCTTCATCAATGCCATACACTTTAGCAGCTGTAGCGGTGTGAATGTCTTTGCCGGCAATAAAAGCTTTCACCATATTTTCATCGCCACTAATTGCTGCAACAATGCGTAATTCAATTTGCGAGTAGTCGGCGCTGAGCAATATATAATCGCTGCTACGTGGTACAAACGCTTTGCGTATTTCGCGGCCCCGTTCGGTACGTATCGGAATATTTTGAAGGTTCGGATTATTACTACTTAACCTACCTGTTACGGCTACAGCTTGTGCATAATTGGTATGCACCCGGCCTGTTTTGCTGTTCAGCAATTTGGGTAAAGCATCTACATAGGTACTTTTTAGCTTGGTAAGTTGGCGATAGGCTAAAATATTGGTAACCACATCGTGCCCTTTTGCAGCTAATTTCAACAACACATCTTCACCCGTTTGATATTGACCTGTTTTAGTTTTTTTCGCAGATGGATCTAACTTCAAATGATCAAACAATACCTCGCCCAGTTGCTTGGGACTTGCTAGGTTAAATTTGAGCCCTGCGGTAGCATATACTTGTTGTTCGGCTTCGGCAGCTTCTTGCTCTAATTGTACACTATAAGCTTGTAAGAAATCTGTATCTACACGAATGCCTTCATACTCCATATCGGTAAGTACACGTACCAATGGATTTTCAACTTCGTAAAACACACGTTCTACTTCACGCTCTTTCAATTGTGGATGTAAGGCATGTTTTAATTGTAAGGTAATATCGGCATCTTCAGCAGCATAGTCTTTCACTGCCTCAATAGGTGCATCACGCATATTGCCTTGTTCTTTCCCTTTTTTTCCTATGAGGGTTTCAATAGCAATAGGTTCGTAACCGAGGTATTGTGTACTTAGCCAATCCATACTACGCTTACCTTCTGGCTCAATTACATAATGTGCTAGCATGGTATCGTATAATTTACCCGTAAGGGTGTACCCATACCATTTTAACACCAATAAATCGTATTTAATATTTTGACCAATCCAAAGAATATCAGGATGAGCAAATAAAGGCGCAAGTAATGCAAGTATGGCTGAGGTAGCCTCTTTTTCGGGCGGACAAGGTATGTAATAAGCTTCCCTTGCGGTAAATGCAAAACTCATACCCACCAATTCTGCTTCATTCGCATCGATATGGGTAGTTTCAGTATCGAAACAAATTTCTAGTTGCTGCAATGCTTTGGCAACAAAAGCTTCGATAGCTGCAGGAGTATTGAGCAAATGATACGTATGAGGCACATCGTTAATGGTTTTTAAAGCACTTGTTTCGGTAGATGTAGTTGCATCAGTTGATACGCTTACGGCCATTTGCAACAAAGGCGAATCAAAAGCAATGGCATGGCCACCAGCTTTTTCTTTTTTGTTACTTGCCGTTGGAGGTGTAGGGCTACCAAATAAATCTATCTGACTACCCGTTGGTGCTTGTTGAAACACATCGAAATCGTTGCCTAAAATTCGCTTGCCTAATGTTTTAAATTCTAGTTCGGCGAAAATGCTTTTAAGCGCTTCTGTGTTCCATGCTTTTAACTGATAATCTTCTTCGTGAAATGTTACCGGTACATTGGTGATAATGGTAGCCAGTTTTTTACTCATTAACGCATCTTCTTTACCCTTGCGTACCTTCTCGCCCAAGGCACCTTTAATGGCATCGGCATTGGCCAATACATTTTCAAGGGTATCATATTCTTTCAGCAGTTTAGCAGCCGTTTTTTCTCCTACGCCTGCAATACCGGGGATATTATCTACTGCATCGCCCATTAAACCGAGCATATCAATTACTTGTTCTACACGGGCAATATCCCATTTGGTACAAATTTTTTGTGCATCTAAAATTTCTTCTTTGTTACCCATGTACGGCGGCTTATAAATGTATACACCTGGGTGTATGAGTAACTGTCCATAATCTTTATCAGGTGTTACCATATACACCTCGTAGCCTTTATCGGCTGCTTGCCATGCTAGGGTACCAATAACATCATCGGCTTCATAGCCATCGAGTTCTACCACCGGAATATTAAACCCTCTGATAATATCTTTAATCATCGGAATACTCACCAATAAATCTTCTGGAGCTTCTTGCCTATTGGCTTTGTAGGCCGCAAAATCAGTATGTCTTTCTGTAGCAGCCTCTGTATCAAAACACACCGCTAAATGGGTTGGTTTTTCTTTTTGAATGAGATCGTACAAAGTATTGGTGAACCCAAACTGTGCATTGGTGTTCAAACCTTTACTCGTAATACGCGGACTACGAATTAACGCATAATAAGCTCTGTAAATGAGCGCCATTGCATCGAGCAAAAAGAGTTTTTTAGCCATGCAACGAATGTACAGTTTATGCGGTTGTTGCTACATAAGAAGCGGTGTATTTGACAACTTTCAATGCAATTTTTTGCTTGCAACTCGTACCTTACACATCAAATTTTTACCTACATGCGTTGTTGTAACTACCGCACACTATTTTCTGCAGCTGCTATTGTTAGTAGTATGTACCTTACGGTAAATGCTCAACCGGTTAGTACACCCGATAGTATTTATCAGCGATTATTTACCGATGTACAGTTGAACCGCATTTTTCCAGACAACAAAACCTTTGTGGATATGGTTCCTAAGCGTTCGCCACAAGCAATTGTAGCCGATTATGAACGCATTCGCAACACACCTAATATTAAATTTTCTATCAAAGCATTTGTAGAGGAGAATTTTTATTTACCGCAAGGTAATACCAATACTTATACCACCCAGCAAGCACCTGTAGCAACACATATTAAACAGCTTTGGCAAGTACTGAAACGCCAAGCCGATGTAGCCACGGCAGGCAGCTCATTACTACCATTACCTAACCCCTATATTGTACCGGGCGGACGATTTAGGGAAGTGTATTATTGGGATAGTTACTTTACCATGCTTGGATTAGCGGAAAGTGGCGAGTGGACTACCATTGAACACATGATTGATAATTTTGCTTATTTAATCAACCAATACGGACATATACCTAACGGCAATCGCAGTTATTATTTAAGTCGTAGCCAACCACCATTTTTCGCTATGATGGTCGATTTATTAGCTACCCATAAAGGCAAAGCTACTTGGGCATTATACAAAAACGCATTACAAAAAGAATACGATTATTGGAACGATAAAAATGGCATTACAAAACATCGGGTAACCATGCCCGATGGCAGCATTTTACAACGCTATTGGGATGCTAACAACACACCACGACAAGAAAGTTATTACGAAGATTACACCTTGGTATATGGCGAATACGATGGCATGAAAAAACCTGCCATTGCTAATGCAGCGAACACATTCAGACACTTGCGCAGTGGTGCCGAAAGTGGCTGGGATTTTAGCACACGTTGGTTTGCCGATGGCAAGCAATTAAAAACAATTGAAACAACCAATATTGTACCTGTTGATTTAAACGGATTGTTGTATCAACTAGAACTAGCACTTGCCAAAGCGAATGAAGCATCGGGTAACCTTAATCGAAAACGTTACTTTGAGCAACTAGCACTACGGCGCAAAAAAGCAATACAGAAGTACTGCTGGAATGCCAAGCAAGGCTATTTTTTCGATTATCATATTTTACGTAAGCGAACCACCAATGCCATTACCGCTGCAGGCATAACACCAGCATTTTTTGGCATTGCAACTACACAACAAACAGCACAATGTGCCAAAACCATTGAGCAACAATTATTACAGCCCGGCGGACTTGTTACTACCACCATTGATAGCAAACAACAATGGGATGCACCCAACGGTTGGGCACCATTACAATATATGGCTGTTGTTGGCTTGCGAAACAACGGCCAAACAGCACTGGCAAAAACCATTGCCGAACGTTGGATTAACTTAAACATAAAAGTATACCAACAAACAGGCAAGCTCATGGAAAAATACAATGTTGTAGATATTACCAAAGAAGCTGGCGGCGGCGAATATCCTGGTCAGGATGGTTTCGGTTGGACCAACGGCGTATTACTCAAACTATTAGCTATGTATCCCGTTAATACACCATAATACCTTACGGTAAATGAATCCTGCGAATGGCGGGTTGTTATCCATAATAATGCTACGCATTCAAACAAAAGAGATGGGGCGCCGAAGGCGCCCCATCTCTTTTGTTACTAGTTGGGCATTCTCGAAACAAGCAATAGTACCTGCAGCTAGTAGCAGTAGTATTTGCCGCAAGGCCGTTCAATAACCCATTTTGAAGCAAAAATCATAAAGAGGCTAAAATATTTTTTCACTTTTTTTATTGATAATCAATTAGTTATAAAGATTCGATAAAAAATTAACCCAATAATTGTTGGTTATTTGGTAGCAGTAGCCCACCTTTGCACTCCCAAAATCGGGTGCCTTGGGATAGCGAGGCAGATTGATCACTCGGCGAAAGCCAAAAAACAAAACAATGAGCAAATTACATTTCACCACCAAGCATGCGAATGCGGCTACCGTGCAGCGTAATTGGTACGTAGTAGACGGTACTAATCAAACCGTAGGTCGTATAGCTTCTCGTATTGCCGCCATCCTTCGCGGTAAAAACAAAACCTATTACACACCACACGTAGATTGTGGCGATTATGTTATCATTATCAACGCCGATAAGGTGGTTTATACAGGTAACAAAAGCGAACAGAAGGTATTCCAAAACTTTAGTGGTTACCCAGGCGGTTTAAAAGAAGAAACTGCGAAAGACCTACTAAAGCGTCGTCCTGAGTCTGTAATGGAGCGTACCATTAAAGGCATGTTGCCTAAGAACCGCTTAGGTCGTAAAATGTTTAAGAAGTTGTTTGTATATGCAGGTAGCAACCACCCACATACTGCACAACAGCCTAAAGAATTAAAGTTCTAAAGCCCCTCCCGGCCTCCCCGAAGGGGAGGTGATTGGAGAATTTCATAAACTCAATCACCAAAAAATTACATGGAAAAGCAAAAACAAGGTTTAGGTCGCCGTAAGGAAGCCGTAACACGAGTATACCTCGCTAAAGGTACCGGCACCATTACCGTTAACGACAAAGATTACAAGCAATATTTTCCCTTGGTGTATCTACAAAATCAGGTAGAAGCTCCATTGAAAACTGCTGAAGTTGCCGACAAGTTTGATGTTAAAATCAACGCTACTGGCGGTGGTTTAAAAGGTCAGGCCGAGGCAGCGAAGTTGGGTATTGCCCGTGCTTTAATTGAAGTGAATCCAGAGTTTCGTCCTGCTTTAAAAGCTGCTGGTTACCTCAAGCGTGACCCACGTGGCGTAGAGCGTAAGAAATTTGGTAAGAAAAAGGCCCGCCGCAGCTACCAGTTCAGCAAGCGTTAATATCCTTTTTCGATTCCATGGTCCAGTATTGTCGATGGTCCATGGTTACATGAACGATCGACACATCATTATTATCACATTATTACAACATAAACAATGGAAAATAATACTTCACTTCAACAGCAATTGCTCGAAGCCGGTGTACACTTTGGTCACCTCAAGAAGAAGTGGAATCCTAAAATGTTGCCATACATCTTCGCTGAGAAGAAGGGTATTCACATCATCGACCTTAACAAAACAGTAGACGGCTTGCAAGAGGCTGCTGCTGCTATGAAACAAATTGCAAAGAGTGGCAAAAAAATCATGTTTGTTGCCACTAAAAAGCAAGCTAAAGAAATTGTTAGCGAGTGTGCTAAGCGTGTTAACATGCCTTTCGCTACAGAGCGTTGGTTAGGTGGTATGCTTACCAACTTCAACACCGTTCGTAAGAGCGTGAAGAAAATGCAAAGCATCGAAAAAATGTTGAACGATGGTAGCGCCGAAAGCCTTACTAAGAAAGAACGTTTAACATTAAGCCGCGATAAAGAAAAGATGGAAAAAGTATTGGGTGGTATCGCTCAATTAACACGTCTTCCAGCTGCTTTATTCTTGGTAGATATTGGCCATGAGCATATTGCTTTAGCCGAAGCAAAGCGTTTAGGTATCACTACATTTGGTATGGTTGATACCAACTGCGATCCTAACAAAGTTGATTACGCTATTCCTGCGAACGACGATGCTACTAAGAGTATCGCTATCATTACTAACTACATTGTTGCTGCTATTGCTGAAGGCTTAGAAGAGCGCCAAGCTAGCAAAGACGATGAGGTTGAAGAAAGCGATAACGAAGCAGAACGTCGTGCTGCACGCTTACAAGCAGAAGCTGAAGCCGAAGCTGGTCGTGGTGGCCGTGGTGGCCGTGGCCGCGGTACAGCTGCTGCAACAGGCGGAGCTCCTAAGCGTCGCGTACCCAATAGCCGTCGCCCAGCAGGTGGTGGTACTGGTGCCCGTTAATTGAAACGTTATCCATCAACAATATTGGGTCAATAATCGCTCCGGTGTATAGCAGGATGGATTGTTGACCCAACTTTTGTACAAGCATTGAGCTTAGGTTGCGTCGCACACTTGTACGCGAGTGCAAGCATGTACCAACCCCGCCGATACTAGTACCTAAAGTTGAAGTGAGTGACACAACGAAGTTGCCATAAGCACCATAGTTGGTTACCAAATAATAACACCGCAGGTGCAAGCGGTAACTAACTTTGCACCGCATTGAATCACAAAAAATACCTAATCATATGAGTACAGTTGCAATTACCGCTGCTGACATTAATAAGTTACGCCAAGCTACTGGCGCCGGTATGATGGATTGCCGTAAAGCTTTAACTGAAACTAACGGCGATTTTGAAGCCGCTATTGATTGGTTACGTAAGCAAGGCCAAAAGGTTGCTGCAAAGCGTAGCGATCGTGAAGCGAAAGAAGGTGTAGTAGTAGCAAAAACGAGTACCGATAACAAAGTGGGTTATGTAGTTTGTATTAGCTGCGAAACTGACTTTGTATCTAAAAATGCCGATTTCGTTGCGTTCGCACAATCTATTGCCGATGCTGCTGTTGCCAACGATGCAAAAGATGTTGATGCTTTAAATGCTGCGGAAATTAATGGTGCTAAAGTGGCCGATTTAATCAATGATAAGGTTGCTGCTATCGGCGAAAAAATTGGTATTGCTAAATACGAACGTATTGAAGCTCCATACGTGAGTGCTTACATACATGGTGCTTACCGTTTGGGTGTGTTGGTTGGCTTAACAAGCGAAGCTGCTGATGCAGGTAAAGATGTAGCAATGCAAATTGCTGCAATGAACCCGGTGGCTGTTGATGCTGCTAGTGTACCAGCCGATGCTGTTGAGCGTGAAAGAGCAGTAATTATTGAAACTATGAAAGCCGATCCTAAAATGGCCGGCAAGCCAGATGAAATGATTGGCAAAATTGCTGAAGGAAAATTAAATGCCTTCTTCAAAGAACAAACATTAATGGCACAACCATTTGTAAAAGATGGTGGCTTAAGTGTTGAAGCTTACTTGCAAAGTGTGAGTAAAGATCTTAAGGTTACAGAATTTCGTCGTGTAGCTTTAGGTTAATAGCTTTTAGCATAAATTCAATAAAACGCCGCCTCAAAGGGCGGCGTTTTATATTGGTAGATGTTAGATAAGCGCTAATATTTTTAATTGGTGGGGCAACGTGGATTCTTTATTTTGGCTCTCCCTAAAAGTGTATCTCTTTCCTTAACCGGCAACCCCATAACTGCGCAGTCTATCTATCATGTTACATAGAAAAATACTTGTATTATTAGCACTTGTGTGCATTAGTATTAGCAGCCTTGCACAAAACTTATCGAACAGAGGCAGAGAGTTTTGGGTGGCTTGGGGGCACAATCAATTAGGAACTGGAGCGACCTTTAAAATTTATTTGAGTACAACCAATCAAGCTAATGTTGATATCAGTTTTGTTGGTGGTACTAGTATTTACAACAACTATATCCCTCCAAACTCAGTAGTTGAAGTGAATGTGCCATATAATGGCAGTGCCAGCATGCTTAGCTTTACTGATGGTATTAACGATAACAAAGCCATTAGGATTACAGCTGACGAACCCATTGTTGCGTATACCCATATGATTGGGAGTGCAAGTTCTGGTGCAACCATGCTATTGCCTGTAGAAACTTGGGGGCAACGCTACTTTTCTATGAATAGTGCTCAAGACTGGGGAGCTGGTGCCCGTTCTTGGGTGTATGTTATTGCCAATCAAGATAGTACTTATGTTGAATTAACGCCAACTGTTCAATCTACTAACACAACGGCTAATACACCATTAACCGTAATGTTGATGCGTGGTCAGATATATAACATGCTTGCCAATAGCCTTTCTGATGACATGAGTGGAACTCAGGTACGCTCTGTTAATGGTCCTCAAGGGCAGCCTTGTAAGCCAATTGCAGTTTTTTCTGGCACTAGTAGAACTCGCTTGGGTAGTAGTGGTGATTTTGCGATGCAACAAATTTTTCCAGCACAAGCATGGGGTACCAGATATTTAAGTGCACCTGCATCTTCTTTAAGCAGTACAGCTACACGTAATCCTACACCTTATAGAATATTTGTAAGAGATCCATCAACCGTTGTTAGGGTTAATGGAGCACCGCTTGGTATTGGTGGACTTATTAGAAATACCTATTATGAAGTTGCTGCCATTTCTACCATCACACAACCTATTACGATTGAAGCGGATAAACCCATTTCAGTAGCACAATATTTTCCATCGCAAGGTAGTACTGGTTGGGTTGGTAATGGTGACCCGGAAACTATTATATTGAGTCCGATCGAGCAGGCGATTAACTCCGTTGGTTTTATGGCCACTGAAAACGAGTCTATGACAGGTAATTTCGTACAAGTAATTGCTCGTGTGCCCAATGCTACACTAACAGGTCAGGCTGCTGCGAATAGTATTAATTTACGATTTAGCCAACGTAGAGGAACTAACCCAATAGAATTTCAAAATTGGGATGTGGTATATGATCATAATTTAACGGGCTATAAAGTGTTTGTAAAACGCTTTTCACCCAATTTATCTGGAGCCGAAAATAGACAAGCTTTCATTACCTCTGATTCGGCTTTTACAGGTATCACTTATGGGCTTGGTAACGTAGAAAGTTATGGTTATAATGTAGGTACCTTGGTGAATAACCTAGATGCATTAGGTAATATCCAAAATACTGGTGGTAGTAACCAGCAGTTAACCACACGTACATGTAGAGATGTTCCATTTCGTTTTACATTGGCGCTACCTTATGTACCAACACAAATTCGTTGGTTATTTAGTCAAGTGCCGCGTTTAAGTAGTAACGTCGATTCTATTCAAAATAATCCTATTCCAATTGATTCTTTCATTCAGAATAGTCGTAAATACTACAGATTTACCGTAAGGAGAGATTATACTTTCGATACCATTGGAAGCCTCACCATTCCATTGAAGATTGTTGCACCAGGTATCGATAATTGCCAAAATACAGCCGATGCCTCGTTGCAGGTTGTAATTGATCGTGGCCCATTTGCCAATTTTGTAACTAGCTACACTGGTTGTAAACTTGATACTGCCTTTTTCAATAGTAATGTAAATGCCAATGGATTTAATATTGAGCGTTACAAATGGTTTTATCCGAATGGTAGTATTGATAGCTTAGGTAACACTAGTTTTTTCAGGTTTGATGCACCTGGTACCTATCCGGTTCGCTTGCGTGCTATCGCCGATAATGGTTGTTATGGCGATACTACAATTAATGTAGTAACAGCGCCAAACCCATACGCTGCATTTGCTGTAGCACCAGATAGTATTTGTATAGGTAGCAATTTTACATTTACCGATAGTGCATCTTTTTCGGGTACTGTTCCAGTATCACGTTTTTGGTGGAGCTATGGCGATGGTAGGGTAGATAGCTTTACAACGCGTGGGCCACGTCAGGTACGTTACGATACAGCGGGCGTATTTACCGTAAGGTATGTAAATAGTGCTAGCAGATGTAATAGCGATACAGCCACTAGAACCATTCGTGTTTGGCAAAAGCCAGATGCTTGGTTCGGCTTTACAACAGGTTGCTTGCAAGATAGTACCGTTCGTTTTTTTGATAGTACCCGTGTTACCGATGGGCAAACTTTCACCTATGCTTGGAATTTTGGCGACCCCAACCCAAGCCCTACAAGGCCCAATACAAGTACGGCACAAAACCCTAGTCATATTTATATTGGATTTCAAGTGAACGATGTTCAGTTGATTGTAACCACCAATAATGGCTGTAGAGATACCGTAGTTCGCCAGTATCAGGTACAAGGGTTTTCATCGCCTATTACGTTCACAGTAGCGAATGAAAATAGGCTATGTAGTAACCTTGCGGTAAATGTTACCAATACAAGCAACATCGCTCAAGATAGTATTTATCGTATCGATCAATATTGGGATGTGGCTGCACAGCCAAACGTATTTGTAACTGATAATACGCCAACACAGGGCGAGGTGTACACACATACTTATGCAACTTTCACAACGCCAGTTACGCAAAATAAAATCATCAAATGGGTAGTGTATAGCCGAGGCGGTTGTATCAGCGAAAAATTTGATACCATTACCTTACATGCTATGCCGGTGCTAACGGTTGGGTTTATTCCCGGTCGTTGCGTGAATGGTGGTATTAGTGGCATAGATAGTGCCCGTGTAACGAACGGCGTTACTGGTAATGGTTGGTATATTGGTAACGGTATAGATAGTGCGGGTCGTTTTAACCCTGCTACTGCAGGTGTAGGTGTTACGGCATTCAAGTATTACTTTAATACTAGTGGCGGCTGTATAGATAGTATCAACGCAAGTGTACGAGTGTTTCCGAAACCCAATGCACAGTTCACCAGACCTGCTAACCGTTGCTTGGGCGATAGCACGTTGTTAACCAATACGAGCACCATTAGCAGTGGCAACATTGTAGGATGGAATTGGAATTTCGGTGACAACTCAACACCACAATCATTGGCCAATGGCAATCCATTCTATCACACTTATCGCAATTTCGGAAGCTTTGTAACGCAATTAACCGTTATTAGCGATAGTGGTTGTATAAGTGATGTGTATCGTGATACCGCCAAAATAGACCCATTGCCTGAACCTAATTTTAGCATTCCTCCATTTATTTGTATGCCTGCGGGTAAGGCAGCTTTCACCAACTTGAGTACCATTGCTAATGGCACCACCAGCCAGTTAACGTACACTTGGAATTTCGGCGATGGTGGTACAAGCACTGAAACAGATCCTACGTATGTGTATAGCAATATTGGCCCATACAATGTGCGTTTAACGGCTCTGAGCGTATTAGGTTGTGTGAAAGATACGGTGCGTGTTTTAAATACTTTCTACGAACAACCAAGAGCTGGCTTTACAGTAAATGATAGTATTTTCTGTCAGGGTAAAGAAACCATTTTCACCGATACCAGTACAGCTCCCAATAGTACCATTACCGATTGGTTCTGGAGTTTCGGTGATGGTAGTGTAAGTACAGAGCGTAGCCCACGCAAAACATACACGCAGTATGGCCCTTATGTGGTTACGCTGGTAACTAAAAACACACAAGGCTGCTTGAGTGATACCGCAACTAAGAATATTCGTGTGAACTTACAGCCACGTGTGAATGCAGGCCCCGATTTAGTAATCGATGAAGGTCGTTCAGGTATACTTCGTGGTGTTATTAATGATCCTGGTGTTCGTATTGTTTGGACACCAGCTACCTACCTAAGTAGCGATACTGTGGTTCGGCCTACTGTTACGCCTGTGTTCAATACCGTGTACATCATGTATGGTTATGGCGATGGTAACTGTATGGCTAGCGATACCGTACGTGTAACTGTACTTAAACAATTACGCATACCTAACGCATTCAGCCCGAATGGCGATGGTATCAATGATAAATGGGTGATCCCGTATATAGAAGATTATCCGAACCTACGTATGCAAGTATTTAACCGCTATGGACAGCCAGTATTTACAAGTAGTGGTTATGCGAAGCCTTGGGATGGTAACGGTCCTGGCAGTCAGCCATTGCCTGCAGGAACTTATTACTACATTATAGAACCGAATGGTGGTGGTTACGATAAAGTGAGTGGTTATGTACTCATATTGCGTTAGCATTTGCCGTAAGGCGTAATAGCAATTAATGCCCCAAAATGTAGGCGAAAATGAGCGGTGCAACAATGGTAGCATCGCTTTCAACAATGTATTTAGGAGTATTAATATCGAGCTTGCCCCAAGTAATTTTTTCGTTGGGTACAGCACCACTGTACGAACCGTAAGAGGTAGTACTATCGCTAATTTGGCAGAAGTAGCTCCAAAACGGAACATCGTGCCACTCTAAATCTTGATACATCATAGGTACTACACAAATCGGGAAATCGCCGGCAATACCACCACCAATTTGGAAGAAGCCAACGCCCTTGCCGCTACTGTTTTGGCGATACCAATCGGCTAGCCACACCATATATTCAATACCGCTTTTAACCGTACTAGCTTGTAATTCGCCTTTAATAACGTAGCTCGCAAAAATGTTACCCGTGGTGCTATCTTCCCAACCTGGTACCACAATAGGAATGTTCTTTTGTGCCGCAGCTACAACCCAACTGTCTTTAGGGTCAATCTCATAATACTGTTCTAAATCGCCGCTAAGAACCGTTTTGTACAAAAACTCGTGCGGGAAGTAGCGTTCGCCGGCCTGATCGGCGGCGACCCATTCCTCGGCGACGGCGGCCTCGATGCGGCGCATGGCCTCGCCCTCGGGGATGCAGGTATCGGTGACGCGGTTCATGTGCCGGTCCAGCAGGTCCTGCTCGTCGGCCGCCGTGAGGTGCCGGTAATGCGGCACGCGCTCGTAGTGGTCGTG
>DMPB01000028.1:16448-16913 GCA_003456175.1 Chitinophagaceae bacterium
GCGAGCGAGATGCCCAGCTCGGCCGTGGACATGGCGCCGGCCAGCGTCACCATCATCTGGCCGCCGGCGGCGAGGTGCGCCTCGTAGCCCTTCGCGGCATCCATCAAGGCGGCGGCATTGAAGTGGCGGTAGTGCTCGGCGATGAAGCGCGAGACCGCGCCCTTTTTCCGGGCGAGGGCGGTGTTGACGTCTTCGGGTCGGATTTTGAGGCGTTTGGCTTTCATGGGCGGAAGGATTTACACAACGTCCCGCGCGTTATGCCACAAAAATTTTCCGCGACGGCCAAGGCACATTCGTCGCACCACGGGTTCGCTTGGTCACATCTGGCTATGTCCGCGCGCTTGCCTTGCGCAGCGTTGCCCGAAAACTGACGCCCATGCCCAAGCGCACCCCGCTCCTCCTCGCCCTCCTGCTCGCTCCCGTCCTCGCGCTCGCCGCGGTTTTCCCGCACGACGAGTCCGACCT
>DMPB01000028.1:17119-17310 GCA_003456175.1 Chitinophagaceae bacterium
TTCCCGCACGACGAGTCCGACCTCAAGCCCGACCCGGCGGCCAAGTTCGGTCGCCTCGACAACGGTGTCCGCTACATCGTGCTGCCGAACAAGGAACCGAAGGGGCGCGCGAGCGTGCGGCTCGCCATCGCCGCCGGCTCGCTGCACGAGTCCGAATCGCAACGCGGCCTCGCGCATTTCCTCGAGCACAT
>DMPB01000182.1 GCA_003456175.1 Chitinophagaceae bacterium
GTTACGTGGATTAGTGGCGGAACTTATAATGCTGCCAATAGAACAGTTACTTTCAACACAATTAATTTGAATAGCGGACAAACAACTGATTTCACCTATCGTGTTGCGGTTAACGCCGGTACTTTTACCCCAGCTACCAATCATGTGAATGAGCCCATCAATAGCAATGTGGTGCCAGCTATATTCTCAACAACATTCAGTGGTCTTTCTACATGGGTTACATCGAGCACAAGAAGCTACAATAATGGATTCTCCTTATTCACACAGAACAATACTACCCCGGAAGAAAAAGTATTGTTCACACTTAACGGATTTACCCTAAACCGAGTAAGTAGCTTAAGTTTCTGGCATTATTACATTACAGAAAGTGGTTACGATGGTGGTGTAGTTGAGCTTAGTACCGATGGCGGTAGTACTTGGTTCGATGCTGCACCTTACATAACAACCAACACTTATAACGGAGTTATTGCGAACGATGCCACAGGTAGTACGCTACTCGGTCGTAGAGCTTTCACAGGCAACAGTGGTAGTTTTGTGAATACCATTGTGAACCTTCGCGATTTTACAGGGCAAAGTATTCGCTTCCGTTTCCGCTTTGCCAGCGATAATGGTACAGCTGGTGAAGGTTGGTACATTGATAACATTCGTTTGGTAAGCGAATCGGCGGTATATAACAAAGCTGAATTGTTTAACGCATTCAACAATCGCTTAAGTATTGATGATAACATCATGAATATCAATAACTTAACCTTGCCGGTGGTGTATCGTTCATTTACAGCAGAGCGTCAACAAAACAATGCACTACTACAATGGAGTACTACCCAAGAAATAAATGCAAGTTACTTTGAAGTAGAGCATAGCATCAATCCTAACAACGGGTTTAAAGCACTCGGAACAGTTGCCGCAAAAGGTAATAGTAACCTTACGGTAAATTACAAGTTCACGCATACACAACCTGTAACTGGTATTAATTACTACCGCTTAAAGCAGTTCGATAAAGATGGCACTTTCCACTACAGCGAGGTTAGAACCTTAGAGTGGAAGGCTAACGGACCTGTAATTACTATCGCACCTAACCCAGCATGGGGTAAGTTACAGGTGCAATTGCAAAACAACACCGATGTGTTCGATGTGTGGTTAGTAAGTGCAGCAGGAGAAACCGTTGCTACTTGGTCGAACCAACGTGGTAATGTTACACTAGCGCTTCCAACAACATTAGCTACGGGCACCTATTGGATACATTGTAGCAATCAACAATGGCAGCAGGTACAACCAGTATTTATTCAAAAGCCTTAGCGTATTCTTTAACATCGTTGAAGGCAATGCATACCCGCCCTTACATTTACCGTAAGGGCTTTTTAATACCTAGTATTAGGTGAAATTCAAATGCAAGTACATATTTAAGGGCGAATAGCGTTAATTTGCACCGTACCCAAGGCATGTATTGCAAAATGCACATGCCCAATTATTCTATGAGAGTAGCTTTTTTATTGATAACATATACTAACCCAGAGCAAACACTCAGGCTTATCAATAAGCTACAGCATCCTGATTTTGATTTTTATATACACCTCGATGCAAAAGTTGATTTGCAAACGCATGCTGTTTTTCTCAACATGCCGCAAGTTTATTTTATCAAAAACAGGGTAGATGTGAAGTGGGCAGGCTTTTCAACCGTACAAGCCATGCTCAACGCTATAGAAGAAATCATTGCAACCAAAGAACCGTACGATTTTGTACACCTTATGAGTGGGCAAGATTACCCTATTAAAAGCACCCGCTTTATTCATCGGTTTTTTGACCAGCATAAAGGCAAAGAGTTTGTTCATGCACTTCATTTTTATACCGAGTGGCTAGAGGCGGTTCCTCGTATCGAAGAATATCATCTTACCGATTACAGCATACCCGGAAAGTATAAGCTACAATGGCTTATGAATAAAGTACTTGGTAAGCGAAAGGCTCCTATGAATTACGAGTTTTATGGTAAAAGCATGTTTTGGACATTGTCTTTACCTGCGTGCAAATACGTGGTAGACCTATTCAATAACAACAAGCGTTTCAAACGTTTTGTAAAACTTACTTGGGCACCCGACGAGTTCATCATACCAACCATTATTATGAACTCGCCTTTTAGGCACAATGCAGTTCGAGAAAACTTGCTTTTTGTAGATATGCCCGAAGGTACCAGCCACCCCAAATGGCTAGGCGTTGAAGATTTTCCTCGACTTCAAAACAGCCCCAAGCTATTTGCCCGAAAATTCAAGCTAGAGCAAAACCCCGAAATATTCGATATGCTCGATTGGTTGACTCGCTAAAGACCAATTTTTACACATTTCGCTGCAAAATCCTGCATTTTTTGTATTGTTTTTCCCTTTACCTTTGCCCTCTTATGAAATTTGGGTTCGTGTATCTTTTTCACGCGGTTAATGTTCGTTTTCAAAATAACGTTATAAATAGGTAGCTGTACTGCTATAGGCAAGTTGCTTATAGCTGTATTGTTATGTATTTACCGCAAGGAAAGTGCTCAAAGCCAATATTCATAGGTGCCTTACGGCAAATGAGTAACGCAAAAATTGCAATTTTTACATATGGCCATTAAAAAAGACAACCGTCCTAGAGCCAATTTTTCTCAGATAACTATCGGCTTAGCTAGCCCAGATAGCATCTTAGAACGCAGCTTTGGCGAAGTGTTAAAGCCCGAAACTATTAATTACCGTACCTACAAACCAGAACGCGATGGTTTGTTTTGCGAACGCATTTTTGGGCCTGTTAAAGATTTTGAATGTGCCTGCGGCAAGTACAAGCGTATCCGTTATAAGGGTATTGTGTGCGACCGTTGCGGCGTAGAAGTTACTGAAAAGAAGGTGCGCCGTGAGCGTATGGGCCACATAAAATTAGTGGTTCCTATTGTACACATTTGGTACTTCAAGAGCCTTCCTAACAAAATTGGTTACTTGTTAGGTATGAGCAGCAAAAAGCTTGAAAGTATTATTTACTACGAGCGTTATGCTGTAATACAGCCGGGTGTAAAAGAGAATTTGAACACTGGTGATTTACTTACCGAAGAAGAGTACTTAGATATTATTGACGCCTTACCAAGAGAAAATCAGTACCTGCCCGATGATGATCCTCAAAAATTCATCGCTAAAATGGGTGCTGAAGCTGTAAGCGACTTGTTAAGCCGTATTGATTTAGATGAGTTAAGCTATCAGTTACGTAATGCAGCCGCTAATGAAACGAGCCAGCAACGTAAGGCCGATGCTTTGAAGCGCTTAAGCGTTGTAGAAGCATTCCGCGATGCTAACAGCCGTATTACGAACCGCCCTGAGTGGATGGTAATGCAGTATATTCCTGTAATTCCACCAGAATTACGCCCGTTAGTTCCATTAGATGGTGGCCGTTTTGCTTCATCTGATTTGAACGACTTATACCGTCGTGTTATCATACGCAACAACCGTTTAAAGCGTTTGTTAGAAATTAAAGCACCTGAGGTAATCTTACGTAACGAAAAGCGTATGTTACAAGAGGCTATCGACTCATTGTTCGATAACTCTCGTAAGAGCAATGCTGTTAAAGCAGAAGGCGGACGTGCTTTAAAATCGTTATCAGACGTACTAAAAGGTAAGCAAGGTCGTTTCCGTCAGAACTTATTAGGTAAGCGTGTTGACTATTCTGGTCGTTCGGTTATTGTAGTAGGTCCTGAGTTGAAAATGCATGAGTGCGGCTTACCAAAAGATATGGCTGCAGAGTTATTTAAGCCATTTATCATTCGTAAATTAATTGAAAGAGGTATCGTTAAAACAGTAAAGAGTGCCAAGAAATTGGTAGATCGTAAAGATGCTGTTATTTGGGATATCTTAGAAAATATCTTAAAGGGTCACCCGGTAATGTTAAACCGTGCCCCAACCCTACACCGCTTATCTATTCAGGCATTCCAGCCTAAGTTGGTAGAAGGTAAAGCAATTCAATTACACCCGTTGGTTACTGCGGCTTTCAACGCCGACTTTGATGGTGACCAAATGGCCGTGCACGTACCATTAAGCAATGCGGCAATTTTAGAAGCACAGTTGCTCATGTTGAGTGCACATAATATTTTGAACCCTCAAAATGGTACACCAATTACCCTTCCTTCACAAGACATGGTGTTGGGCTTGTACTACATTACTAAGGGTAAGAAAACCATGGGAGATGAGATCGTAAAAGGCGAGGGAAAGGCCTTTTACAGCATGGAAGAAGTAATTATTGCCTACAATGAAGGTCGTGTAGACTTACATGCTAATATTAAAGTACGTACCAACGTTCGTGAGAAAAATGGTACGCTTGTTAAAAAGCTGATCGAAACAACAGTTGGTCGCGTATTGTTTAACCAATTTGTTCCTGAAGAAGTAGGTTTCGTAAATGCCTTATTAACTAAGAAAAGTTTGAGGGAAATCATTGGTGACATCATCAAAATCACCAATGTTCCTAAAACTGCTAAATTCTTAGATGATATCAAGCAATTAGGTTTCCGTATGGCATTCCGTGGTGGTTTATCGTTCAATGTGAATGATTTGATCATCCCTGATATGCGTAACGAGTTGTTAGAGCAAGCCAAAGTAGAGGTAGATGAAGTTTGGGAAAACTACAACATGGGTTTAATTACCAACAACGAACGTTACAACCAGGTAATTGATATTTGGAGTCGTGTAGATACCCGAATTACTGAAACGCTTATTCGTGAAATGCAAACCGACAAACAAGGCTTCAACTCAGTATACATGATGTTGGATTCTGGGGCTCGTGGTTCTAAGCAACAGGTTAAGCAGTTGGCAGGTATTCGTGGTTTGATGGCTAAGCCTCGTAAGAGTGGTAGTTCTGGTTCTGAAATCATTGAGAACCCAATCCTTTCTAACTTTAAAGGAGGCTTGAACGTATTAGACTACTTTATCTCTACCCACGGTGCTCGTAAAGGTTTGGCCGATACCGCCCTTAAAACAGCGGATGCTGGTTACCTAACACGTCGTTTGGTTGATGTTGCTCAAGATGTTGTTATCACAGAGGTTGATTGTGGTACACTTCGTGGCATTGCTACAAGTGCTTTAAAGGATAATGAAGACATTATAGAGCCATTACGTGATCGTATTGAAGGTCGTACTTCGTTACACGATGTACGTAACCCACTTACAGATGAATTAATTGTTGGTGCTGGCGAAGAAATTACAGTTGACATTGCACGTGCTATTGAAGATGCTGGTGTTGAAACCGTAGAAATTCGTAGCGTACTTACTTGCGAAAGCAAGCGTGGTGTGTGTGTGAAATGTTATGGTCGTAACCTTGCTACTGGCTATACCGCTCAAGAAGGTGATGCCGTAGGTATTATCGCAGCACAATCTATCGGTGAACCTGGTACACAGCTTACGCTTCGTACCTTCCACGTGGGTGGTATCGCAGGTAGTAGTTCTGTTGAAAGTTCATTGTATGCTAAGTTCGATGGAACATTACAATTCGATGGCTTACGTACAGTAACAGCTCTAAATAACGAAGGTGATAAAGTACAAATCGTAATTGGCCGTACAGGTGAAATTCGTAACATGGATGTTAAGAATGATCGCTTATTGAATGTGATGAACATTCCATACGGTAGTACTTTGTTGGTAAAAGATGGTCAGGAAATCAAGAAAGGTGATGCAATCTGTTCATGGGATCCATTCAACAATGTATTGATTGCCGAAATAGATGGTCAAGTACGCTTAGAGAACGTATTAGAGGGTGTTACTTACCGTGAAGAGGCTGATGAACAAACTGGCCACCGCGATAAGGTTGTTATCGAAACAAAAGATAAAACCAAGATACCAGGTATGGTTATCGAGGGCAGTAAAGAAGTTAAAAACTACAACTTGCCTGTTGGTAGCCGCTTAATGGTAGATGAAGGTGATACTGTTAAAGCTGGGCAAGTATTGGTGAAAATACCTCGTACAATGCGTAAGAGTGGCGATATCACCGGTGGTTTGCCTCGTGTAACTGAATTGTTTGAGGCACGTAACCCAAGTAACCCTGCTGTAGTTTGTGAAATCGACGGTGTAGTGGCTTTTGGTAACGTGAAGCGTGGTAACCGCGAAATCATTGTTGAAGCTAAAGATGGTGTTGTTAAAAAGTACTTGGTACCATTAACACGTCAGATTCTTGTGCAAGATGGCGACTTCGTGAAAGCTGGTACAGCATTATCAGATGGTCAGGTTGCTCCAGCCGATATTCTTGCTATCAAAGGGCCGTTTGCAGTACAAGAGTATGTAGTGAACGAAATTCAAGAAGTATACCGCTTACAAGGTGTAAAAATCAACGACAAGCACATTGAAGTAATCGTTCGTCAGATGATGAAGAAAGTTGAAATCGTTGATGCTGGTGATACTAAATTCTTAGAAGAAGATTTAGAAGATCGTTTCGACTTTAACGAAGAAAACGATAGAATCTTCGATAAGAAAGTAGTTACTGATGCCGGCGAAAGCACTCGTATGAAGTCTGGCCAAATTGTAACCTTGCGTGAACTTCGTGAAGAGAACTCTATCTTACGTCGTTCAGATAAGAAGTTGGTAGAGGTTCGTGATGCACGTCCTGCAACTGCAACGCCGGTGTTACTAGGTATTACTAAAGCTTCATTAGGTGTACAAAGCTGGATTTCTGCAGCTTCGTTCCAGGAAACTACTAAAGTATTAAGCACTGCAGCTATTAACGGTAAAACCGATTTAATGGCTGGCTTGAAAGAAAACGTAATTACTGGTCACCTCATCCCTGCAGGTACAGGTTTGAAGAAATACGAATCGTTACTTGTTGGTAGCAAAGAAGAATATGAACTACTTGCTACTACCAGAGAAGCAATGAGCTTTGACGACGATGAATAGTCAGTAACAACATACCATACATTTACCGTAAGGTAAAGCTAATAAGGGTGCCAGTACATGGCACCTTTATTGTTATTGGTACTTGCGTAAATGATCTGCAAATATTTGATGCCTACATTAACATCGCTTTTGCCGCTTTTCCCCTTAATTTGCCAATCAAACAAAAAGCATGAAGCAAATTTCTACGATTGTTCAAGCAATACTTGCAGTTGCAGTAGCAGTATTGTTCTATTTACACTTTACGAATAAAGCTAACACAACAGTAGTAACTAAAAATGCTGATGGAACAACGTCGGTAACCAACAATAAAATCGCCTACTTTGAACTTGATAGTTTAGAAAATCAATACACTTATTTTAAAGAAACACGTAACTACTTACGCGGTAAAGACGATGAGTTCAGTCGCCGTTTAAATAGTCTTAAATTACAATACGAAAACAAGCTTAAAGAAGCAAATGCCAAAGGTCCAAGCATGACACAGGCCGAGCAAACAGCCTTTCAACAAGAGCTCATGCGTATACAAGAAAGTTACCGACAAACAGAACAAGAAGGTGCTCAAGAAATGCAAGCACTCAGCCTTCAAAAAATGCAGGAAGTGAAAAAAACAATCCAAGATTTTCTGAAAACTTACTGCGAAGGCAAAGGCTACGCTTATGTATTTGCCAGCAGCGAAAACGATTACTTATATTATAAAGATTCTGCACAAAACATCACCAACGAGTTAATTGCAGCCCTCAACAAACAGTACAAAGAAAAACAAAAGCAATAACCTTGAAAGCCCGTTCTTACCGAACGGGTTTTTGTTGTAACCTACCTTACGGTAAAAGCTAAAGCACACAGCAGAAATTATCCTTACAACAGCTTACATTTAGCACACCTATACCAAAACTATTGTTATGAACGATACGCCATCGGGTACTTTTAAACCCACCTTAGGTCTTGTTGACGCTACCATGATTGTTGCTGGTAGTATGATTGGGTCGGGTATTTTTATTGTAAGTGCCGATATGCTGAAAGATTTAGGTAGTAGTGGCTGGCTTGTGGCAGCATGGTTGCTAACGGGATTTATGACGATGACTGCTGCACTAAGTTATGGCGAGTTATCTAGCATGTTCCCAAAAGCCGGCGGACAATATGTTTATCTCAAAGAAGCATACAATCCACTAGTCGGGTTTTTATACGGGTGGAGTTTTTTTGCTGTTATTCAAACGGGTACAATTGCAGCAGTTGGTGTTGCTTTTAGCAAGTTCACAGCGTATTTAATACCTGCGGTAAGTGAAAAAAATATCCTATTTAGCATCGGTAGTTTAAGTATTTCGGCAGCACAGTTGGTAAGTATTGCAACTATTTTACTACTTACCTATACCAACACAAAAGGCGTACAGGGCGCTAAATTCATTCAAAACTTTTTTACAGGTACTAAACTGTTGGCATTATTCGGTTTAATCATCGCAGGCTTTGTAGCATTTAATGCCGAGGTGTGGCAGGCTAACTGGCAAGATGCTTTTGTAATGAAGCAACATAGTTCACGTCAAGGTAGCGATGCTAACATATGGAACAATTTAACAGGGGTACTAATGTTTGGTGCACTCGCAAGCGCTATGGTAGGCTCTATTTTTAGTAGCGATGCTTGGAATAATATCACATTCATTGCAGGCGAGGTTAAAAATCCACAACGTAATATTGGGCTCAGCTTATTTTTTGGAACACTTATAGTTACAATCATTTACGTAAGTTGTAATCTTATGTATTTGGGTGTGTTGCCGCTCAGCGATATTGCTTTCGCTCCAGAAAATCGTGTTGCTGTAAGTGCTGCTAACACCATTTTTGGAAGTATCGGTACTTATATTATTGCCGTACTAATTATGATTAGCACATTTGGGTGTAATAATGGACTGATTTTAGCAGGAGCAAGGGTGTATTACACAATGGCAAAGGATGGATTGTTTTTCAAACAAACAGCTCAACTCAACAAAAATAATGTTCCTGCTTATGCTTTATGGATACAAGCAGTTGTAGCAAGTTTACTTTGTTTAAGTGGTAAGTATGGCGATTTGCTCGATTATGTAAGTTTTGTAGTAATGCTTTTCTACATTCTAACCATTGCCGGCATTTTTATCTTGCGTAAGCAAAGGCCTAACGCCGAAAGGCCATATAAAGCAGTTGGGTACCCTTTGCTGCCATTGATTTACATTCTTATGGCGGCAACATTTTGTATATCATTAATTGTATTCAAGCCAACATATACTTGGCCAGGTTTAATTTTGGTGCTGCTCGGTGTACCTGTGTACTACATTGCCGTAGCCAATAAAAAGAAATCATAGTGAATAGTACCGATTTTAATCAACTTTTTGCATCGTTAAATCAATTGAAGGTTGCCGTGGTTGGCGATGTAATGCTAGATACATACTTGTGGGGTGGTGTTGAACGTATATCGCCAGAAGCACCAGTTCCCGTAGTTACCTTACGTAAAAAAGAATATCGTATTGGCGGTGCCGGTAACGTAGCATTGAATACAGTAGCACTAGGTGCCGAAACAACATTATTTAGTGTTATTGGTAACGATGATGATGCCGAAGTGCTGATGGGCTTACTGCAAAAAGAAAACATAGATACGAAGTATATCGTTAAAAGTGAGCATCGTATTACTACCAACAAAACCCGTATCATCAGTCGCAACCAACAAATGATGCGGTTAGATAGCGAAGTAACCAACGATATTAATACCGACGATGAGCAGCAGTTGTTGCAAAGCTTTACAGCCTATGTGCAACGCTACCAACCTGCAGTAGTTATTTTCGAAGATTACAATAAAGGCGTACTTACGCCACATTGCATTGCTCAAATGATTGCTATTTGCAAAGAGCAGCGCATTATAACCACGGTAGACCCTAAGCGTAAAAACTTCTTTGCGTTTAAAGGTGTCGATATTTTTAAACCGAATCTTAAAGAAGTAAGCGACAGCTTAAACTTGTTGAGTAACAATGTTTCAGAGCCTGCCTTACGGCAAATACATGATACATTGTATCAACAACTACAGCATAAAATATCACTGATAACACTCAGCGAAAAAGGTGTATTTTTTCAAAAAGGCAATGCCAGCAAAATTATACCAGCACACTTACGCAATATAGCCGATGTAAGCGGTGCAGGCGATACCGTAATTGCTACAGCAAGCCTTATTTATGCTGCTACGGGCAACATCAGTATTGCGGGTAATGTAGCGAATATTGCCGGCGGACTCGTTTGCGAAGAGGTAGGTACTGCTGCTATCAATAAGCAAAAGCTCATTAAAGAGTGTGAGTTGCTGTTGGGTAATATATAGGAATACCTTGCGGTAAATGAAACCATATCCCCATGATAAGGGATACGTATTATTTTATTAGAAAAGATTTAATTTTAAATTCCAACACACACTGTAACTATGGAATATAAACTGCTGATTGTAGATGATAGTATACTTGATCGTATGTTAATGCGCCAGCAAGTAGATACTACCAAATTTGAAGTGTTTGAATTTGAAGATGGTGCACAAGCACTTGATTGGTTAGAGCATCAATCAAGGGCTACAAAAGCAGTAGTATTGCTTGATTTAAACATGCCTGTAATGGATGGCTTCACCGTGGTTGAAAAATGGCGTCATTCTAAATTACTTCATCCGCATGTGAAAGCCGAAATTATCATTGTATCTGCTGCCTTACACGATAGGGTAGTAGAGCGTGGCATAGAATCTGATATTGTTGCTTTTGTAGGTAAGCCCTTAACAGAGGCTAATTTTAATCATGTATTAGAACATGCACTGCAAAATTTGAATAAGTAATCATTCATTGCTCAGCCTACTACAAATGCCAATTGGCTGCAGGATGTGGAGGGCGCCTTACGCCAGTAAGGCGGTGCAAAGCACGAAACCCCGTAACAGCCTGAACGATTGTTGGGCTATGTACAAAGCTCACAGCCCCATGTTACCATTTAATCTAACAACTGTGTGCTTGTTGTTGGCCTTTCCTTATGTTTGCCGTAGTTATGGCAACATTATCTATCAGTAAGCGTGGGCAGTTAATGCCACCTAGTCCTATCAGAAAGTTAGTTCCTTATGCAGAGGCAGCGAAGCAGCGTGGTACCAAAGTGTATCACCTTAATATTGGGCAGCCCGATATTGAAACACCGCAGGTAATGTTAGATGCTGTTCGTAACAGCGATTTCAAAGTATTGGAATATAGCCATAGTGCAGGTAACGAGAGTTATCGCCGCAAGTTGGTAGATTATTATGCTTCGGTTGGTGTACAGGTTAATCATAATCAAATTATTGTAACTACTGGCGGTAGCGAGGCTATTATGTTCGCCTTTATGGCCTGTTTAGATGCTGGCGACGAAGTAATTATTCCCGAACCATTTTATGCCAACTATAATGGTTTTGCAGTAGCTGCTGGTGTAACAGTGGTACCCATTACAAGTAGCATTGATAAGGGATTTGCCTGGC
>DMPB01000211.1:0-1860 GCA_003456175.1 Chitinophagaceae bacterium
GTCCGTTGCTCAATAAGCCTACCAAAAGGCTGTTAACCATGTTATGTTGCCCTACCAAAACTTGGGCAAGTGCATTGCTAATGGTTTTGGTAAATGCAGACGCTGTAACGATTTGCTCGTTAAGTGCTTGTATAGAAGCGTTGGACTGGCTCATAGTGTTGTAATTCTAACCAAGAATACCTTACGGTAAATAGAAATATGGGTAATTGCTAATTACTGCAAGAATAACGCCAAAAATCAGCAAATGCATTGCTGGTTTCGGTTTTTGGTATTTGTGGAATGTTAAATGGCAAATGCCTAGGATAAATCGTTAATTCATGCTGTAACAAACGCAGTAGCTATACATTTGCAGCCTATGACCAAATACGCTCATGATAGGGTAGTGCCCGATGGTAGCAGTAAGTTGAATAAAAAGCAACAAGTAGCCGAAATGTTCAACAGTATTGCTTTTCGCTACGATTTTTTAAATCGTTTTTTGAGTGCAGGCATTGATATTCAGTGGAGAAAGAAAGCCATAGCGCAACTAAAAACGTTGCAACCTCAAATGGTGCTCGATGTGGCAACGGGTACAGCCGATGTGGCTTTAATGACGCATGACATACTAAAGCCTGCTAAAATTATCGGTATCGATATATCGGAAGGTATGCTGAGCTTAGGTAGAGAAAAAATTGCTAAAAAAGGACTTTCCAATACCATTGAGCTTTTTACAGGTGATAGTGAGAAAATAAATTATCCTGATTGTACGTTTGATGCAGTAACAGTTGCCTTTGGTGTTCGCAATTTCGAAAACCTTGAAGCGGGATTGACGGAAATGCTACGGGTATTAAAGCCTGGCGGCAAATTGGTAATACTAGAATTTAGTAGGCCAAAGCAAGTAGGTTTTAAGAGTTTATATAACTTATACATGAACATTGTTGCACCAAGTGTGGGCAAAATGTTCTCGAAAAATAAAGGTGCGTATGCTTATTTGAACGAGAGTGTACAAGCATTTCCCGAAAGGGAAAATTTGGTGACCATTATGAAGCAAGTAGGGTATCAGCAAACCTACTTTAAACCTTTGAGTTTAGGCATATGTTGCATTTATTGCGGAAGCAAATAATTATAGGGCTAACCTGTTGTATCAGTACCGGAACGGTATTGGCGCAGCGTGAGCAGAACCGTCCCGATCACGATGATTGGCCGTATTATTTTGGGATGACGTTAGGCTACAATAGTAGCTACTTACATGCAAGTAAGCACCCATCGTTCATGGCGAGTGACAGCGTTAGTAGGGTTGAGCCTGGTGCTAGTGGTGGTATTGCATTAGGCTTGTTGGCTACATTGCGTATGAACCATCGCTTTGAGTTAAGAGCCAACCCTCAATTGATTTTAGGCGGTTCACGCTCTTTCACCTACACCTTACCAAAGCCTGCATTAGGCGAGCAGCCGGTGGTTACAAAGGTGCTTCCTAGTACCATTGTGAGTTTTCCGGTACACTTTAAATTTAATAGCGACCGTATTGATAATTTTAGATTTTACGTGCTTGGTGGCTTACGTTACGATATTGATTTAGCAAGTAATAGTGCTGCTCGTAATGCCGAAGATTTGATTAAACTTAAAAAGAACGATTACGGTGTGGAAGTGGGTATTGGCTTCAATTTCTACTTGCCATTTGTAACCGTAAGTCCTGAAATTAAGTTCTACAATGGTATGAGTAATATACACAGTCGTGATGCTGCATTGAAATACAGTAGTGTGTTAGATCAGTTGAATAGCCGTATGATTATGTTTAGCTTGCATTTAGAAGATTAGCATTGTATCAACATTTACCGTAAGGTAGGTGTGTAGTAAGCATACGATATGGGGCGGCCGAAGGCCGCC
>DMPB01000211.1:2142-2562 GCA_003456175.1 Chitinophagaceae bacterium
TGTAAGGTTACCCTTGCGGTAAATATTATAGCAAAATGCTACGACGTGCAAGGTTAGCTCTAACACCAAGGTTGAAGAAAAACACATTTTGCGCAGCGCCACCATCTAACTTGTAGTTGCGTTGCGTAGCACTTGCATCTATAAACATGTTTTCTAAGATTTCGTAGGCTGCATGTATATCAATGAAAGTACAGTTGCCAGCACGTTCGCTACCTACAAATAAATTATCGTTTCTGGCTCTGGTATTGTAAGAAAGGAAAATATTACTGCCATAATTACGACCATTCACATCGGTACCTTGCTTATACATCATTAACTGTGCATTGAGGTACAGCTTAGGTGTAGGTTGGTAGCGCAACTGGGCAATAATTTCTCGAACGCTTGCCCCCAACGGATGTGCTAATGGCTGGTTGTAGTGTG
>DMPB01000211.1:2788-8831 GCA_003456175.1 Chitinophagaceae bacterium
GCTAATGGCTGGTTGTAGTGTGTAAATGAGGTGATACTATCGCGGTGGGTATAGGTGAACGGACGAATCCAATTGTACTCTACTTGTAAATCTAAGTTGCTGATGCCAGCCACATCGATATACTTGAAACCTAGTTGTGCTGCATGTTTGTTAAGCCAACTACCTTCTCGGTATTTTTTTATGGCATCAAATACAAACTCATTAATAACTAACTGCCCATATAGCTGCACATTTTTATTGATATTGCTTTTGAAATCGATACCAACGGTGGCCTTATCGGGGCTACCCAAATTGCCTTCAATAGCTCGGTAGAAAATAACAGGGTTTAAGTATTGTAACTCAAAACCATTGGCACGGCCAAATACCACATTTTCATATAAGCCAATATTTAACCATTTGGCAACGTTGAAACTTATATGGTGCGCCGTCATGTATTTTTTAGGAAGCAATCTATCGGTACCTGTTTTCCGGAACGTTGCAGTCATTTCAGTGAATACATTTTCATAGTCGAACCGCCATACACGTGTTTTTAATTTAAAGAACAGATAAGGAGCACCAAAATCGCTTAAAAATAAACTGCGAATACCGTTACCAAGGTGCAGTTTATCGTAAGCGAACATCATGTTCAATTTATTATTCACTGCACTGAAAGTGATGCCGCCACGTGCATCGAAGTAATCGACTGTATTATTTTCTTGACTCTTGTAAAAGGCTGCGCCAGGTACTGCGGTGAATTTTTGTACGAACTGGCGTACATACAATGGTTGGCGTTCTTGATTATCGGTGAGGTAAGTGTAGAAGCCTAACTTACCAGCAATATTGCCGCGTACGCTAATACCTCTGGTATTTACGAAAGTGCTACCGGTACCATCGTTCGCATTGCCCATTTGTATGCCCAGTACCGGATTTACCGCAAGGTGAAAATCGTTCGTGTGTACCTCGAACATATTGCCATGGCTCTTAAAAAAGGTACCCCATAAATTTTTACGACTATTGTAAGCGTTGTAATTGCTGGTCCATTCGCGGTTGCTTGCCAAAAGGCGTTGAATATTATGACGATCTATAGTACTTAGCGGAATAGGTGCAATGCCTAGTTTATCAAGGCTATCTATGTAGGCTACACGCTGTGTAACACTGCGGCGTTCGTACATTTTCATGGTTGTGAAGCCCAGCACACTATCGTTACGCAATTTTATATCGAGCCTGTCAATGAGTTGATATTGTTTGTGGCCAAGCGGTATATAATCGCTTTGAGCTATTAAGTTGCCGAAGCATAAAAACATACTGCCCATCAACAAACGCCAATGCTTACTTTGCAGCATAAATCAAAATTGTTTTAAGGTTATGAGTATCCTCATTACAAATATAGGAATTGTTAATGAAGGTAATATTAGCTACGGTGATGTTTATGTAAAACATGAACGTATCGAAAAAATTGCTGCTAAAATAGAGGTTAAAGCCGATGTGACAGAAATTGACGGAACAGGCTTGTTGTTATTGCCAGGCGTTATTGATGATCAGGTGCATTTTAGAGAACCTGGGTTAACGCATAAAGCCACTATTCATACCGAAAGTATGGCTGCTGTAGCTGGTGGTGTTACTAGCTTTATGGAAATGCCTAACACCATGCCACCGGCATTTACGCAAGCACTGTTAGAACAAAAATATACTACAGCCGCTGCTACATCGGTAGCAAATTATTCGTTTTTCATGGGTACTTCTAACGATAATATCGATGAAATTTTAAAGGTCAATGAAAAGAAAAATGAAATATGCGGCGTTAAAATTTTTATGGGTAGTAGCACGGGTAACCTACTGGTAGATAATATGTTGGCACTAGAAAAAGTGTTTGCAGGTAGCGAGGTGCTAATTGCTACCCATTGCGAAGAGGAAAGTATAATTAGAGATAACTTACGTAAATACAAAGCAGATTACAATACCATTCTACCGGCACATCACGCACTTATTCGTAATGAAGAAGCGTGCTTTGAAAGCAGTTTAAAAGCCATACAGCTAGCACAAAAGCATGGAAGCCGCTTACATATTTTACATATAAGCACGGCTAAAGAGTTGCAATTGTTCAGCAACATGCTGCCATTAAAAGATAAGCGTATTACCAGCGAAGTATGCGTACATCATTTGCATTTTACTGCTAACGATTACGAAACCCTTGGTAACCGTATCAAATGCAATCCTGCTATTAAAGCAGCGCACAATAAGACTGCTTTATGGGAAGCCTTATTAGACGATAGGCTCGATGTTATTGCCACCGATCATGCCCCGCATACCCTAGCAGAAAAAGGTTTTGAGCGTACTACCGATGGTGTATTAATACCCGTTGAAAACGCTACTTACGAACAATCGCATGCTGGCTTGCCGCTAGTACAACATAGCTTATTATTAATGTTGCATTATGTACAACAAGGTAATATTAGCATTGAAAAAGTAGTGCAGAAAATGAGCCATGCTGTTGCCGATTGTTTCGATATCAAGGAACGCGGCTATTTGCGAGAAGGTTACTTTGCCGACATGGTATTGGTAGATATGCACCAATCGAGCACTGTAACTCCAAAATCACTCTATTACAAATGTGGTTGGAGCCCACTTGAAGGCTTCACTTTTCCTGCCACCATACACAGTACTTACGTAAATGGTAATCTAGCATATGGAAATGGAGCCGTAGTTGCATCTACAAGAGGTAAGCGACTCTTATTTGATAGAAAATAATACTACTTTCATTCGCATACCACGCTGCATATGCAAATAGATAAAACCACCTTGGCTGATTTAAATATTTTCGGCAGTGCCGATGATCAGTTGAGTGTATATCAACACATCAACCAATGTCGTACTAATGGCGGTGCATTTTACTTACAACAACTCATGCATAAACCCTTACAAACGGTAGATGCAATTGAGCAAACGCAGCAATTATTACAACGCATTATAGCTGTACAAAGCGGTTGGCCAACCTACGTTACCAATGGTACCATTATGGTGGTAGAACGCTTTTACGATGCACCCGTTGGCGATATGCCCATGCATCCTAACTTACTAAATGCTTATGCCTACAAATGGTTAAACAGTGCCGATTATGCCTTGGTACGCTATAGTATTAAGCACATTGCCGATTTGGTAAAGGGTATGTTGGCGTTACATCATTTACTGCAAAGTGAAGATAACCCTCCGTTACTCAAACAGCTATTGGCGGAGATTGAACAATTAACTCCATCGGCCCTTGCGGTAAATATTACTGACTATGCAGGCGTAGAAACTCGCAACCCGGTTAAGGTGTTACAAATAGGGAACTTTCTACAACGCTTTTATAAACAACAGGCATTAAGCTTGGTAAATGTGTTCAGTAAGTTAGATGCTTATTTTGGAATGGCTAGTGCTGTTGTGCAATACGGCTACACTTTTCCTAAAGTGAGTGCATCTAGCAAGCCTATGTTAACAGCAACACAACTCTATCATCCTTTACTTCCAACACCAACAGCGTACGATGTAGATTTGCTCCAAGCACAAAACTTTCTCTTCTTAACGGGGGCTAATATGGCCGGTAAAAGCACTTTTATTAAAGCTGTTGGTGTAGCAGCGTATTTGGCACATATTGGTATGGCAGTACCATCAAAGCAAATGCATATTACCTGCTTAGAAGGACTACTAAGTAATATTCAAATGGCCGATAACCTTATTAAAGGCGAAAGCTATTTTTTCAACGAAGTACAACATATCAAAAAAACCATTGAAAAAATAAATGATGGAAAGCCTTGGTTAATACTAATAGATGAACTTTTTAAAGGCACTAACGTGCAAGACGCTATGAAATGCAGCACAGCTGTAATTGAAGGCTTACGCAAAATGCACAACACCATTTTTATTCTTAGTACGCATTTGTATGAAATAGCGGAGCATCTTCAGCAGTACAAAAACTTACAATTCCGCTATTTTGAAACCGCGGTAGCCGAAGAACAATTAGTGTTTAGCTATCAATTGAAAGAAGGCGTAAGTAACGATAGGCTTGGCTATTTAATTTTAAAGCGTGAAGGTGTAGTTCAAATGCTCGAAGCACTGTAACAACTACATTTGTTCTATGTTAAATGCAATTGTGTATAAAAGCACAGGTAGTTGGTACGTTGTAAAAGATGAACATGCCCGTGTTTGGCAAGCTCGTATCAGAGGTGTGTTTAAAGTAGAAGGTATTACAAGTACCAACCCTATTGCAGTTGGCGATGTAGTAACTATTGTTCCAGAAAACGATCTTGAAAATACTGCTACCATTGTGGCTATTGCTGATCGTACCAATTACATTGCAAGGCAAAGTCCGCATAACAAAAATCAACATCATATCGTAGCAAGTAATCTTGATCAAACATTACTTTTTGCAACCCTTAGAGATCCTAAAACATCTACAGGGTTTATAGATCGTTTTTTGATATCGGCAGAAATGTTTCACGTGCCAGCTATCATTGTATTTAATAAAGCCGATGTATATCGAGCAAAAGAAATGGCTTTATATCATGAATTGCACGAGCGGTACACTCGTATTGGCTATCAGGTGCTGTTATCTAGTACGCACACAGGCGAAGGCGCAAATGCTGTAAGAACATTATTGCATCAAAAAACCACATTGTTAAGTGGCCATAGTGGTGTTGGAAAATCATCGTTTATTAATTATCTATTTCCTGAGTTTCAGTTACGTGTTCAAGAAGTAAGTAAGTGGAGCGGAAAAGGCTTGCATACTACTACGTTCGCCGAAATGTTCGATTTACCGCAAGGTGGTGCTATTATTGATACACCGGGTGTAAGAGAGTTTGGTTTGATAGATGTTGAACGGCAAGAGCTAAGCCATTATTTTCCTGAAATGTTAGCTACATTATCAGGTTGTCAGTTTAATAATTGTTTGCATGTTAACGAGCCTGGGTGCGCTATAAAACAGGCTGTAATAGATGGTATTATTTCTGAAGAGCGCTACGTAAGTTATGTAGGCCTATTAAACGATATACCCGAACATAAGTATTAACAAATTTAACAACGGTGTTTTTCATCAGTTATTAATACCGCTGCTACCTATCACATAAATATGCGATTGTTAGCCCTGCTGTAACAAAACATTTTTGCTCAAAATATATCGCATGAGAAAAATGTTATTCGCAGCCGCTATTGCAAGTGTTGCAGCTATTTCAAGCGCTAGTGCACAAAACAAGGCAGTAACTTCTAAAGAGAAGCCCAACATTGTAAAAGTGAATTTATTCAGTGCCATTGTACGTACTGGTAATGTAGCCTACGAAAGAAAAATTGGTGCTAATACCAGCGTTCAGCTAGGTGCATTTTACACAGGTTTTAAAGCCGATGGTACCGTGTTAAGAGGTTTTGGTATAACACCAGAATTTCGTTATTACGCTTCGAATAGTGGCGCCATGCAAGGGTTTTATTTAGCACCATTTGCACGTTACCAAAATTTCCAATTAAAAGATGGTCTTAATAAAGGAACGCTAAACACCTTTGGCGGCGGTTTAGTAATTGGTAATCAGTGGGTATATAGCAAAGGCATTACACTCGATGCATTTATTGGCCCTTCATACAATAGCGGAACTGTTAAAGTGTCTGATGGTACTAACAGCTTCGACTTGCCCGGTGGTATCGATGGTTTTGGTGTAAGGGCTGGCGTAACCGTTGGTATTAATTTTTAATACCTTACGGTAAATCTGTAATCTAATTTCTCAACACTTATGAAATCTATTTTTCCGATAGTAAGCATAACGTGCTTATGGGTGGCAGTTGCTTGCAGTAAGCCAGTTCCTAACCCTCCACAAGCGCAACCCATAACGCAAACGGTAGCTTTTCGGCTAGCACAAGCAAAATCGTATGATGCGCCTGTGTACAACGGACTCATGGCCGAGGTGAAACTCACCATTTCAAAAGAGAATATACATACAGGCGCTAATACCATTGTGTGGGATAGTACCATTAATATGCAGCGCATACAGTTGTTTCCGCAAGCTGTAAGTCCGGCCCTTATTGTAAAAAATATTGGCAACAC
>DMPB01000211.1:8998-9275 GCA_003456175.1 Chitinophagaceae bacterium
TTGTAAAAAATATTGGCAACATTATTCCCGATAGGCAGCAGTTGCGAACTTCAGTAGTGGTACGTTATATAACCAATCAGAATTATACCTATCACAAAGCTGTTGGTACTGCTATGCCACATCATACCAATTTCAAGCAGGTAGAAGTTACCCTTTAAAATCGTGTAGTAGTTTTCGGTTCATAAACAAGTAGTAGTAGTTTGAAAAGCAACGGGCTCGCCTTTTGGCGAGCCCTGTTTTTGTTACTATCATAAATACCTTACGGTAAATGTTGACG
>DMPB01000211.1:9501-16222 GCA_003456175.1 Chitinophagaceae bacterium
ATACCTTACGGTAAATGTTGACGCACCATAAATACAACTAAAACTTACCACCTTTAAATTTCGGAGCCTTTTTCGCAACTTTTGCAGCCTTTGGGTCGCCACTTGCCAATTTTTCAGCACCTACATTACGGCCATCGCTAGGGCAACCATACTTTGCTTTACAACTAACGCTACCAATTATAATACAAGCAAAAAGGATAGCTTTTGTGGTATGTTTAGATTTTCTCATCCCGGTAAAAATAAGCAGTTAGTGTGATCGGGGCAAAAGCTATCCGATACTTCAGACAAACAACCTTTTTATTTCGCTGCATTCACCTCCGAAAACCACGAAGCATAGTGTACGTAATTGTTCGCAATACGGTTGATTTCACCGTTAATATGTGCTTCACTTACTGTTTTCACTTTTTTGGCCGGCACACCCGCATAAATACTGCCAGCTTCAACCTCTGTACCCTCAAGCACCACAGCACCTGCAGCAATAATGGCGTTACTATGCACAATACAACGATCCATAACAATAGCACCCATGCCTATAAGTACATTGTCGTGAATAGTGCAACCATGCACCAAAGCGTTATGACCAATAGAAACATTGTTGCCAATGTTGGTGGGGTGTTTTTGATAGGTGCAGTGTATAACAGCGCCATCTTGCACATTTACTTTGTCGCCCATTTTTATGTAATGCACATCGCCACGTATTACTGCATTAAACCAAACGCTACAAGCATTGCCCATTACTACATCGCCACAAATGGTAGCATTGGGTGCAATAAAACAATCCTCTCCCCAAGTGGGCAACTTGCCTTGTACAGGTAATATCAAAGCCATACTAATGTTTTTGGTAAAAGTAGCATCAATTGAACCAAACTGATAAGCATGCCTTAGTACTTACTTTTGCAGTTATGGATGCAACGAACCGACAATTATTTTTCCGCCATATTGCACAAACTTCGCCAAACCCTATTGGGTTTGAAATGGTTCGTGCCCAAGGTATTTATCAATACACGGCCGATGGCCGGCAAATGGTTGATTTAATTTCGGGTTTCAGTGTAGCCAATATTGGGCACAGCCATCCGCAAGTAGTAGCTGCGGTGAAAGCACAAGCCGAGCAGTACATGCATTTAATTGTGTATGGCGAGTTTATACAGCAGCCACAAGTACGCTACGCTAAGGCATTAACCGATCATTTACCGCAAGGTTTAAACTGTGTGTACTTTACCAACAGCGGTACAGAAGCCACCGAAGGTGCCATGAAATTAGCCAAACGTGTAACTAAGCGTACGCAAATATTAAGCTGTACTAATAGTTATCATGGCAGTACACAAGGGGCGTTGAGTATGATGGGTAGCGAGTATTGGCGTAATGCCTACAGGCCGCTACTGCCGGGCATACAACAATACGCCTATGGTAGTTGGGAAATGGTAGCAGCAATTAACCATAACACGGCAGCCGTTTTTGTAGAGCCGGTGCAAGCCGAGAGCGGCGTTACAACACCTCCCGAAGGTTGGTTGCAAGCCTTACGCGAAGCTTGTAATAAACATTGTGCGCTACTAGTGTTCGATGAAATTCAAGCAGGCTTTGGCCGTACTGGTAAGCTTTGGGCATTTGAGCTTAGCGGCGTTGTGCCCGATGTATTGTTGCTTGGCAAGGCACTTGGTGGTGGCATGCCGTTGGGTGCATTTATTGCACACGAAAGTTTAATGCGTACATTCACTAACAACCCAGTGTTAGGTCATATTAGCACTTTTGCAGGGCATCCGGTGAGTTGTGCGGCTGGCTTGGCTGCTTTTGAAGTGTTACTTAATAGTGGTGTAATGGATACCCTTGCGGTAAAAGAAACAATGCTCCAGCAATATTTTGCAACGCATTTTCCTGAATTGCCGCTGCAAACTGCAGGCTTGTGGGGCAGTATTGCTTTCGATAGCTTTGATACCAATTTGAAAAAGGTACATGCTTGTTGGGATGCCGGACTTATTACCGATTGGTTTTTGCATGCTGCCCATCGGCTACGGATAGCTCCGCCACTTACTATTACAACAGCACAATGGGAGCAAGTATTAGAACAATTAGGGGCTGCATTAAAGGCGGTATAGGTAGTTTTTCGGGTTTGAGGCAGTCGTTTACCGTAAGGTATAGGTATAAAATTGTAAAGCTTCTCTTAAATAATTGCTAGCATCGAACTTTTAAAACCCCTACTTTTGCAGCCAAATTGGAAACTGTCAATCAAAATATTCCTTTCTTATGGCCAGTAAGGGTAAAGTAAAACAAATCATCGGTGCTGTAGTAGACGTACAGTTCGAAGGCAGCCTGCCAGAAATTTTTAACGCATTAGAAATTGCCCGCGAAAACGGTGAAAAGCTCGTGCTTGAAGTACAGCAGCACTTGGGTGAAGATAGCGTTCGTACCATTTCTATGGAAGGTACCGAAGGTTTGGTGCGTGGTATGGAAGTGGTAGATACTGGCCGTGCTATCAGTATGCCTGTTGGTGAAGGTATCAACGGTCGCTTATTTAATGTAACTGGTGACCCAATCGATGGATTACCTGCAATCAGCAAAGAAAACGGTCGCCCTATTCACGCTTTACCTCCTAAGTTTGAAGACTTAAGTACTGCTACTGAAGTTTTATTCACTGGTATTAAGGTAATCGACTTGATTGAGCCTTATGCAAAAGGTGGTAAGATTGGTTTATTCGGTGGTGCCGGTGTAGGTAAAACCGTATTGATTCAGGAATTGATTAACAACATTGCTAAGGGCCACGGTGGTTTGTCGGTATTCGCTGGTGTGGGTGAGCGTACGCGTGAGGGTAACGATTTGTTGCGTGAAATGATTGAAGCGGGTATCATGAAATATGGCGACAAATTCAAGCATAGCATGGAAGAAGGCGGCTGGGATTTGAGCAGCGTAGATTTAGAAGGCTTAAAAGAATCTAAAGCAACTTTCGTATTCGGTCAGATGAATGAACCTCCAGGAGCCCGTGCTCGTGTAGCATTAAGCGGCTTAACTATTGCAGAATACTTCCGCGATGGCGATGGCAGTGGTAAGGGTAAAGACATTCTTTTCTTCGTTGATAATATCTTCCGTTTCACACAGGCTGGTTCTGAAGTATCGGCTTTGTTAGGTCGTATGCCTTCAGCGGTAGGTTATCAGCCAACTTTGGCTACTGAAATGGGTTTAATGCAAGAGCGTATCACTTCTACTAAAAATGGTTCAATTACCTCTGTACAGGCGGTATACGTTCCTGCGGATGACTTAACTGACCCAGCTCCTGCAACTACTTTCGCTCACTTAGATGCTACTACGGTATTAAGCCGTAAGATTGCCGACTTAGGTATTTATCCTGCGGTAGACCCGCTTGATTCTACTTCACGTATCTTAACACCTGCCATTGTGGGTGAAGCACACTACAACTGTGCTCAGCGTGTGAAGATGATCTTACAGCGTTATAAAGAACTACAAGATATCATCGCTATCCTTGGTATGGATGAACTAAGCGACGAAGATAAAATGACAGTATCTCGTGCTCGTAAAGTACAGCGTTTCTTAAGTCAGCCATTCCACGTAGCAGAACAGTTTACAGGTTTGAAGGGTGTATTCGTAAGTATTGAAGATACTATCCGTGCTTTCAACGCAATTATGGATGGTGAGGTAGATGAGTATCCTGAAGCTGCCTTCAACCTTGTAGGTACTTTAGAAGATGCTATTGAGAAGGGTAAGAAAATGATGGCTCAGGTACAAGGCTAGTAGTTACACTACAACTTGCAACTGCCTATCTGTTTTCAAAACGCTTATTTTTCAAATTGCCTTGTATGACTTTAGAAATATTAACCCCTGAGAAAAAGCTTTACAGTGGTGACGTGTACGGTGTTCAATTACCAGGCATCACTGGTTTGTTTGAACTGCTCGATAAACACGCACCTATGGTAAGTGCTTTGGGTAAGGGTAAGATTAAGGTATTAGTTGATAGTAAAAACGATACCCACCACTACGCTATTCAAAGTGGTTTTGTTGAAATGTATAACAACAAGGCAACTGTTTTAGTAGAAGGTGCAGAAGGATTAGATTAAGAGTACTTCAACGTTTATATCAAAAAGCTGGTGTGCATTATGTAGCACCAGCTTTTTTAATTAAGTATACTTAATTCAACTGCGGATCAATAGGATAGTGAATTACCTCCTTATAAGCATCGCCTAATTGTAGTACCGATTGCTGCCACAAAGCATCAACAGGCGTTTCAAATACTAGTGTTGGCGTAGCAGGCGTAAGCAACCAACTGCCTTCCTCAACTTCCTCTTCTAGTTGTCCTTCAGACCAACCGCTATAGCCTAAGAAAAACTTTATTTCATGCTGCCCAATAGCTTGATTACCCAAGTGTAGCAATACTTTATCGAAATCGCCACTCCAATACATGCCATTACCAATAAGTACGCCATCGGGTATTAAATGTGGAACGGTGTGTATAAAATGCAGGGTATCTAACTGAACAGGGCCGCCATAGTACAAAGGGAATTGAGGAAATGGAGCTGCTTCTAAAACATCGGCAAGTGTTTGCTCGCTTTTACGATTCATCACAAATCCGAAGCCGCCGTCGCTATCGTCAAACGAGCATAGCAACACTACGGTACGTATGAAATTGGCATCTTTTAGAAAGGGGTCCGCAATGAGTAATTGTCCTTTATTCGGTTGTTTCATACAGTTAAGATACAAGTTTAGAGCGTTATATCATTTGCCGTAAGGCGTAAATTACACAGCACAAGCACTTATAAAACCGTTGTTAACCTTACGGTAAATGCAATACTGCACTCTTACAACCCACGAACTACAAGTATATTTGATGTTATGAAGAAAGTATTTCCGGTAATTATTCTATTGATTTCATTTTCGTTGCTGGGTATTTTTTTGTTTCAATACAGTTGGGTTAAAAACCTCTTACAAGTGCAGGAGCAACGGATTTTATATAAAGTAGATAAAGCTGCTTACAATGTTGCATTAGAGTTAAACCGACAAGCTAGTCACAGCCCAAGTATGCGATTGCCACGCAGGCTTAATAATTTGGGTTTTTCGCCCGAATTAGAAATAGGGAAAAAGGTAAAGCCACCGCAAATTTCACAACGCTTTACTGATTATGAAATTTACGAGAAACTAGAGCATGCTTTTCATAACGAAGGGCTAGAACGCTTGCGTTTTGAATTTGCAATTACTACCGATAAAGAAGATTATGTGGTAGAAATGCAGAGCCCTAACTTCATTAACGCATCGCTTGATACGGCTGGTTATCGCAGGCGAGTAATACCTATTGGTCCGGAGCAAGGCAGCGATTGGGAAGGCCTTATTAGCGAAGAAAATTTATTCATCATTATCCCCGATTTTAAGCAACAATTATGGGCTTCACTTACGTGGATGCTAATAGGTGCAGGTATATTCACCTTAGTGGTAATTGCGGCATTTGCTGTTACGGTTAGAACAATGCTGAATCAAAAGAAGCTCAGTGAAATTAAAAGCGATTTTATCAATAATATGACGCACGAATTCAAAACGCCTATTGCAACCATATCGTTAGCGGTAGACATGGTGCGTAACGAAAAAGTACAAGCCAATCCAGAAAAACTCAATTACTTCAGTAACATTATTAAAGAAGAAAATAAACGGATGAATAAGCACGTAGAAACCATTCTACAAGCCGCAGCCATGGATAGGCAAGAGCTAAAACTCAACATGAAGCCTGTTCATGCACATGGAATGATTACATCTGTTACCTCAAACTTTACACTACAACTCGAAGAAAAACATGGTCAGATAGAGTTATTACTCAATGCCAAAAACGATACCATTATTGCCGATGAAACCCATTTCGGTAACTTATTAAATAACTTGGTAGATAATGCGGTGAAGTACAGTAAAGATGAAGGCTTGCACATCAAAATTTCTACCCATAGCACTAAAAAGTTCTTACTCATTCGAATAGAAGATAATGGCATAGGTATGAGTAAAGAAACCGTGAAGCGTGTGTTTGAAAAATTCTACAGAGCACATACGGGTAATGTGCACAATGTAAAAGGCTTCGGCTTGGGCATGAGCTACGTGAAAACTGTGATTGACGAGCATAAAGGCCGCATTAAAGTAGAAAGTGTACTTGGTAAGGGTAGTACTTTTACAGTAGAAGTACCTTTGGCGAAGCAAGTTTAATAATGCTTCCAAAGTAGGCTGCCATCGCCATAGCTTAGAAATCTAAAATCGTTTGCAAGGGCATAATCGTACACACGCTTCCAATCATCGCCAATAACAGCAGCAATCAGTAATAACAAGGTGCTTTGTGGTTGGTGAAAATTAGTGATAATGCCATCGGCTACACGTAGGCGATAACCTGGAGCTATAATAATTTGAGTTTTTGTTAAAACACGCTGGTTGTTGGTAGCTTGCATCCAATGGAATAGTGCAGTAAACGCCTCTTGTTTGCTGTAGCGTTGTGGTAGTTCGTAAGCATCCCACTGGGCAATGCTAATTTGTTCAATTGCAATCGAATTAAGGTAAGAGCCAAACTCTAAGCATTTTACGCCCATCCAATACAAGGTTTCAATGGTGCGTAGCGATGTAGTGCCTACAGCTACAATGGGGTGCTCGTGAGAAATTACAGCTTCAATAAATGCCTGATTTACATCAATATATTCGGCATGCATTTCGTGTTCGGCCATCGTTTCGGCCTTTACCGGTTTAAAGGTGCCCG
>DMPB01000211.1:16437-19835 GCA_003456175.1 Chitinophagaceae bacterium
TACCGGTTTAAAGGTGCCCGCACCAACATGTAAAGTCACGTACTGCTGCGTAATGGCTTTTGCCGTAAGGCTATGAAGTACCCTTTCGGTAAAATGTAAGCCTGCCGTAGGTGCTGCTACACTACCATCGTGTTTTGCATAAATGGTTTGATAACGTTCATTGTCGCTTACCTCAGCCTGTCGGTGTAAGTAGGGTGGTAAGGGAATAAGTCCGGCCCAATGCAATACTTCGGCGAAGCTATCGTTGGTATTCCAATGTAGCTGTACCAAGTAGCAATCGCTGAGTTTTTCAATAAGTTTTGCTTGTAGTACAATAGTGCTGCTACCGTGTTCAATGGTTTTTTCAAGTACACTGCCCGATTTCCACTTTTTTACACCACCAATCAAGCAACGCCAGTACACCGTTTGTGTGGTAAGCATGGCCGTTGTAATATCGCTGTAGCGTACATCGGGTTCTAAACAAAAAATTTCAATAGCGCCACCCGTTGCCTTGGTAAATAGCAATCTTGCTTCTACCATCTTGGTGTTATTAAACACCAACATGCTTTTGGCAGGTAGGTAGTGTGCAATATGTGCATAGGTATGCGTTTTAATATCGCCATATTGATATACCAATAGCTTACTAGCATCGCGTTCTGCTAGTGGATACTTCGCAATACGTTCATCTGGTAGTTCGTAATTAAAATCGGCAATACTCAGGTGCTTCGGATGTTGCATGGCTACTTCAATAAAGGCTGCAAAGAAACAACTTGCAGCCGATGTACACTTACTTTAAGTAATAGGTATCCCTTACGGTAAATGTTTTTCCAAAAAACACAACACATCTCCCACTTCAATTGCTTTTTAATGGTTTTGCACGATAAATGCAGACGGAATGATGGTTTTCCACAGCTTATACACAGGGGTTTGTGTGTAAGTGTTGTTCAAATTGCGGCAAACCCTTGTGGGCATTGCATTTGAGGCACTTTGGCAGCTGTGTATAAAATGGCAGCCTCCAAAAGCTGGAAGAAAGTGGGAAAAAGTGTTATTTTGTGTTTGTAATTGATGGTTTCTTACTCAAACACACCAGTTGAATGCATTTTCTCGGCGAATACGAAAGTACGGTAGATAGCAAAGGCCGTTTTCTGTTGCCAGCAGGCTTTAAAAAGCAGCTGCCCGACGGAGAAACGCGTTTTGTTATCAGTCGTGGTTTCGAGGAGTGCCTTACCCTGTATCCCATGCAGGTATGGCAACCACTACACGCCAGAATTAGCAATTTAAACCAGTTCGATCCAAAAGTACGCCAGTTTCAGCGTCAGTTTTTGGGTGGTGCTACCGAGGTAGAGTTAGATAGTGCTGGTCGTTTATTGCTGCCCGCATCTTTAAAAGGTCACGCCAAACTAGAAAAAGATATTACCCTAGTGGCGCAAGGCGATAAGTTGGAGATATGGGATACTGCCAATTACAAAAAGTTGTTTGACAGTTTCGATGCAAATGCCTTTAGTGTGCTTGCCAACGAAGTAATGGGGCAGCAGCAGATAGGTTAACGCAATATTGTTCATTGTTAAAAGCATGGCATTGTACCACGTACCGGTTTTGTATCAGGAGAGTTTAAATGCGTTGGCTATTAAGCCCAACGGCGTGTATGTTGATTGTACGTTTGGTGGTGGTGGCCATAGCAAAGGTATTCTAGAGCAATTGGGTGCTAATGGAAAGTTGATTGCATTTGATCAAGATGCCGATGCACAAGCCAATGTTCCAAACGATGACAGATTATTGTTCGTGCCACAAAACTTTAAGCACTTGCAACGCTTTCTCCGATTGCATGGCTATACAAAGGTGGACGGTATTTTGGCCGATTTGGGTGTGAGTAGCCATCAGTTCGATGAAGGTGAACGTGGTTTCTCCATTCGTTTCGATGGTCCGCTCGACATGCGAATGGATCAGCGAGAAGGCTTAACCGCTGCCGATATAATTGCTACCTACACCACACAACAATTGCATAAAATGTTTGAACAATATGGTGAGGTAACCAATAGCAAAACCTTGGCTAATCATATTGTACAGAGTAGGCAAGCCACAAGCTTTAACACCATTGAAAGTTTTAAAGCATTTCTTCAACCGGTTATTAAAGGCAACCCGAATAAGTATTTAGCACAGGTGTTTCAAGCATTGCGAATAGAGGTGAATGATGAGTTGGGTGCCTTACGGCAAATGCTAGAGCAGGCAGCACAAGTGTTGCAGCCAGGGGGTAGGTTGGCGGTAATCACCTTTCACTCTTTAGAAGATAGAATGGTGAAGCTGTTTATGAAGCACGGCACATTAGCACCTGAAGATAATAGTAACCCTTTTAGTACCGAGGTGAAGGCGAAGGTTTTCGAAGTAATTACTAAAAAACCAATAGAGGCAAGTGCTGCAGAACTCAAACAAAACAATCGTGCTAGAAGTGCTCGATTGAGAATTGCAGCAAAACAATAATAAAGCAGTTTTTCATTTGCCGTAAGGCATGTACACAATATATGGCAACAACAGAAGCAAGTATTACTGAGCAACACGAGCAAGCGAAGAAAAAAATTTCGTTTGCAGCTTGGTTCAAATACGAATGGGTGAGTAAAAACTTAGGGTTCTTTTTGTTTCTGAGTGGCTTGGCAATTTTATACATCGCTAATGGTCATAAGGGCGATAGAACTATTCGAAGAATTAATAAAACTGCAAAGGAAATTAAGCAACTGCAGTATGAATATAAAACGCTAAAAAGCGAATTGATGTTCAAAAGTAGAGAGGCCGAATTGGCTAAAACAGCAGAGCCGCTTGGGCTTGAGTTAACCAATGAGCCACCTATGCGAATACCTTACGAACAACGCAAAAACAACAACCAACCATAAAAGTAGAAACGCACTTTGGCAACAAAACAAACCAATACAGTTGAAGTTAAGAACGACATCTTGTGGCGGGTGTATGCGTGTTACTTGCTCATTATTATGTTGTGCTTATGGGTAGTGGGTAAGGCAATATATATACAGCAGGTACAAGGTGCATATTGGCGTGGTATGAGTGATAGCTTGCACCAACGTATTGAAGAAATTGATGCAGAACGTGGTACCATTTATAGTGAAGATGGACAAATGCTAAGCACAAGTATCCCACAATTTGACGTGCATATTGATTTTGCTGCCGATGGCTTGCGTGAAAAAAATGGTGCTCGTTTTCGTGAAAATATAGACAGCTTGAGTATGGGCTTGGCTACTTTATTCGGTGATAGAACGGCCGATGAATATAAACGTCTTTTGCAAAAGGGATATAACATGAAAGACCGCTACTTCTTACTAAAACGTAAAATCAGCTTCCGCGATTTTCAAAAATTGCAGCAGTTGCCGTTGGTGCGTTTAGGTAGAAACAAAAGCGGTTTTATTGCAGAA
>DMPB01000211.1:20054-34304 GCA_003456175.1 Chitinophagaceae bacterium
CAAAAGCGGTTTTATTGCAGAAGATAAAAGCATTCGTTTAAATCCATATCAATTATTAGCCTACAGGACTATTGGATTAGATAGAGAAAACGCTCAGAAGGTTGGGCTAGAACAGCAGTACGATGCTTATCTGAAAGGTACAACCGGAAAGCGTTTGGTGCGTAGCATTGGTGGTGGTGTTAGTGTACCGGTAGATGAGAGTTATGAAATAGAGCCGGAGAACGGGAAAGATATCATTACAACACTAGATATACATATTCAAGAAATTTCTGAGAATGCACTCATGAAAATGATGCTGCAAAACCAAGCTGAATATGGTTGTGCGATTGTGATGGAAGTTAAAACGGGTAAGATTAAAGCTATTGCTAACCTAGGTCGTAGAAACGATTCTGCTTATTGGGAAAATTTGAATTATGCTTTGAGCCCTACTGAGCCGGGAAGCACATTTAAACTTGCGACCATCATGGCTGTATTAGAAGATAAAAAAGCAACACTTAATACACCTGTGAATTTAGAAGGGGGTACTTGGAAGGTAGCTAATAGAACCGTATACGATAGTGAAACACATGGTAGGTACGATGTTACATTGCAACAGGCTTTTGAGTTAAGTAGCAACGTGGGAATGGCTAAGCTGGCAATGAGCTATTACAGTGCCACACCTTCAAAGTTTTTGAAGCATCTTGAAACACTTGGTGTTACAGATAAAACAGGAATTGACTTAGCTGGTGAGGGTAAGCCCATTGTATACAAGCCCGGTAGCAAATATTGGAGCAATGCAACATTACCTTGGATGAGCTTTGGATATGGTTTAGCAATAACACCATTACGTACGGCTATGCTTTATAATGCTGTAGCTAATAAGGGCGTAATGATGAAGCCATACCTTGTAAATAGTGTGGTTGAAGATGGCACCATCATCAAACAGTTTGTACCACAAGTAGTGAACGAACGTATATGTAGTGAAACTACCCTCAAGCAATTAAAGGTTTGTTTAGAAGGTGTTTGCATCAATGGTACTGCTAAGCGATTATTTGAAAATGCTGCCTATAAAGCAGCAGGTAAAACTGGCACAGCCTTAGTGGCCGATGGTAAGTTTACCTATGCCGACAAAGTATATCAAAGCTCTTTTGCTGGATATTTTCCGGCAGAGAATCCGCAGTATACGATTGTAGTAATTATTCGTAACAAACCGCATGCGGCTCGTTTTTATGGCGCCGATGTTGCAGGGCCTGTTTGGAAAGAAATCGCCGATCGTTTATATACATTACATGTACGTGAAAGTGCCACAAAGCAATATGCAAGCCTTACGGCAAATGATAGTACGCCTTTCACTTATGCAGGTGCAGAGCAAGATGTAGCTTATCTCAACAAACACTTGCAACTCTATAAAAACAATACTACGAGTGTGCAATATGCTGAGTGGTTACAAGTACAAAAGCAACAAGGTGGCGTAGCAGCATCGCTATTGAAATATAATGAAGCAACGGTGCCTAATCTTATAGGCTTGGGCTTAAAAGATGCTACTTACTTATGTGAAAATTTAGGTATGCAAGTACAAGTTCGCGGCAAAGGAAAAGTGAAAGAACAAAGTATAGCTGCAGGCGCTACAATACAAAAAGGAACTACTATAACACTTATACTCAATTAACGTGGCAGTATTAAGCGACATATTATACAAGGTATCACTCGTTGCTATACAAGGTAATAGTAATGCAATGGTTACAGCTATTACTATTGATTCTCGTAAAGTAGTAGCAGGCGGGTTGTATGCTGCTATTAATGGTGTATCAGTAGATGGTCATGATTACATTGATGCTGCCATTGCAAATGGTGCTAGTGTAATTGTGTGTAATCATTTACCGCAAGGTGTAAAACCTAATGTTACATATGTACAAGTGGTTGATACATCGGTTGCGATAGCACATATAGCACATCATTTTTATGGTCGTCCTTCGGAGCAGATAAAGTTAGTAGGTGTTACAGGTACAAATGGCAAAACAACTATTGCAACGCTTTTGTATAAATTGTTTTCTACCCTTGGTTATCAATGTGGATTAATCAGTACGGTGCAAAATCATATTGGCGATACCATAGTGCCAAGCACACATACTACGCCCGATGCTGTTGCACTCAATGCGTTACTCGCATCTATGGTAGAAGCTGGTTGTACTTATGTTTTTATGGAGTGTAGCAGTCACGCAATACACCAACATAGAATTACAGGCTTACGATTTGAGGGTGCTGTGTTCAGCAATATCACACATGATCATTTAGATTATCATAAAACTTTTGAAGAATACATTCGGGTGAAAAAACTTTTCTTCGATGGTCTCACTTCCGATGCTTTTGCCATTAGTAATGCAGATGATAAGCGTGGTAGTGTAATGCTTCAAAATACAGCTGCTAAAAAAATGTACTATGGTTTGAAAAATGCAGCCACTTTCAAAGGAAAAATACTTGACAATGCACTCACTGGCCTGCACATGTTGGTGAATGAACAAGAGGTGCATTTTAGAATGATTGGTGAGTTTAATGCTTATAACCTTTTAGCTGTGTATGGTGCAGCTGTTAGTATGCAGCAATCGCCTGCAGAAGTGTTGCGGGTATTAAGTATGCTCACAGGTGCTGAAGGTCGGTTTGATTACAGTATTAGTAAGTCGGGCATTATTGCTATTGTAGATTATGCTCACACCCCCGATGCTTTAGAAAACGTACTTACTACTATAAAAAAATTACGCAAAGGCTACGAACGCATTATAACTGTTGTGGGTTGTGGTGGCGATAGAGATAAAACAAAGCGTCCTATAATGGCACAAGCCGCTTGCGATTTAAGTGATCACGTAATTCTTACAAGCGATAATCCTAGAACAGAAAATCCTGAAGTGATCTTACAAGATATGCAACAAGGGCTCAGTTCTGCTGCTAAACGTAAGTATGAGGTAGTGGTTGAACGAGATGCAGCAATAGCAAAAGCAGTAATACTTGCTATGCCAGAAGATATTATTCTAATTGCTGGAAAAGGGCATGAAAAATATCAAGAGATCATGGGTGTAAAACATCCATTCGATGATAAGTTAATAGTACAGCAAGCATTTCAACAACACAACAAATAACAAGCAACTTATACCCCTATGCTATTTCATTTATTTAATTGGCTAAAACAAGAGTTCAACATGAGTGGTGCCGGACTGTTTCAGTTCATCACCTTCAGAGCTTCTATGGCTATCATTGTATCGTTGCTTATTGCAACGGTATATGGTCGTAGGGTTATTAACCTGTTAAAGAAAAAGCAAATAGGTGAAACAGTTCGAGATCTTGGTTTGGCAGGCGAGCAACAAAAGAAAGGAACGCCAACCATGGGCGGAATTATTATACTTTTAGCCATCATAGTGCCAACTTTACTCTTTGCAGACTTAAGCAAAGTATATATCCGCCTAATGTTGTTGTGTACGGTATGGCTTGGTTTTATTGGGTTCTTAGATGATTATTTTAAACTAAGAGCAAGAAAAAAAGCACAAGAAGCAGGCACTAAATATCAAAAGAAAGATAGCGATGGCTTAGCAGGTATTTCTAAAATCATTGGCCAGGTGGGTCTTGGTATTATCATCGGTGCTACATTATACTTTAACAACAGTGTAGTAGTAGAAAGAGAAGTAATTGGTAAATCGGCTGCTTTGGTGCACGACTCTGCCAAGTATGTAATTCGTAAAATCGATGGACAAGAACGTGTATTTGCAAAAGTGAAAACACCTATTACAACCATCCCATTTGTAAAAAATCATGAGTTTAATTATAGTAAGCTAGTATCGTGGATGGGTGAGGGTGCAGAACAATTCACATGGATTGTATATATACTTATTGTAACATTTATTATTACAGCAGTTTCAAATGGTGCCAATATTACTGATGGGTTAGATGGCTTGGCAGCAGGTGTTAGTGCTATAATCGGTTTTGGTGTAGCCATTTTCGTATATGCAAGTGGTAATTATAAGTTTGCCGACTACTTGAATATTATGTACATCCCTAATTTGGGAGAGCTAAGTATTTTTGTTGCTGCTTTTGTTGGTGCTTGTGTTGGTTTTCTATGGTACAATGCTTACCCTGCACAAGTGTTCATGGGCGATACCGGAAGTTTAGCATTAGGCGGTATCATAGCTTCGTTAGCTATTATTGTTCGTAAAGAATTATTGATTCCTATTTTTTGCGGTGTGTTTCTAGTAGAAAATTTAAGTGTAATTCTTCAAGTAAGCTATTTCAAATACACTAAGAAAAAGTATGGCGAAGGGCGGCGTATTTTCTTAATGAGTCCTCTACACCACCATTATCAAAAGAAAGGTTTTCATGAAAGTAAAATAGCCATTCGATTTTGGATTATCACACTCATTTGTGTAATCGCATCTATTGCAACTTTAAAAATCAGATAGTACACCTTACGGTAAATAATAATATGCAAACAGTAGCATCACATAACATCAAAAAACACCGCTTAGTAGTACTTGGCGCTGGAGAAAGTGGCGTGGGTGCAGCTATACTTGCACAGCAGCAAGGGTACGATGTATTTGTAAGTGATGGTGGTGTTATCAAACCAAATTATAAAGAAGCACTTACAGCGAATGGTATTGCATTTGAAGAAGGTATGCACACGCCAGACCTTATCTTAAGTGCTAAAGAAGTAATGAAGAGTCCTGGCATTAGTAATAAGTACGATATCGTACAACAAATTCGTAATGCAGGTATCTGTATCATCAGTGAAATAGAACTAGCGTATCGTTATAAAGGCGATAGTAAAATTGTAGCTATTACAGGTAGTAATGGTAAGAGCACTTGTACCTCTTTAATTTATCATATATGCACTACCGCCGGTATCGATTGTGCAATGGTAGGTAATATTGGTTTCTCATTCGCATGGCAAATAGCTAAAGCACCTAAGCAAGTGTACATAGCTGAAATTAGTTCGTTCCAGCTCGATGATATTGTACACTTCAAGCCAGATATTGCCATTCTGCTCAACATTACAGAAGACCATTTAGATCGTTACGATTATAAATTTCAAAACTACGTTAATAGCAAGTTTCGCATCATTGAAAATCAAACAGATGCCGATACGTTCATTTATTGTTTAGATGATGAAATAATTACCAATCAATTACAACATATTTCAATTCACACTAACCCATTGCCATTTACCATGAAACAAGAAGTAAAAAAAGGAGCCTACATTAAAGGCGATCAGATGATGTTACGCGTTCAAGAAGAAAGGGTAAGCATGAGCATTTACGACTTTGCGCTCAAGGGCAAGCACAATCAGTACAACACTATGGCAGCAGGTATTGCAGCAAGCACGCTCGGCATTCGAAAAGAAAAAATCAGAGAAGCTATTACCAAGTTTGAAAGCCTAGAACATAGAATGGAGTTTGTTGCAAGTGTACGTGGCGTAGATTTTATCAACGATAGTAAAGCTACCAATGTGAATAGTACATGGTACGCTTTAGAAAGTATGCGTACACCAACCATTCTTATTTTAGGTGGTGTAGATAAGGGTAATGATTATACACTGATAGAAGATTTAGTTCGTGAAAAGGTAAAAGCTATCGTGTGTCTTGGTACAGATAATGCAAAAATTCACGAAGCCTTCAAAGGCATGGTTAAAACCATTATGGATACCAATACTGCTATCGATGCCGTACATGAAGCTTTTCGCCTTGCGGCAAAAGGAGACGCAGTATTACTAAGTCCTGCTTGTGCAAGCTTCGATTTATTTAAAAATTTCGAAGATAGAGGTCGCCAATTTAAAGAGGCAGTAAAGGCACTGTAAGTATTTAAAATTTTGAGTATTCATAGTTACAGCATCATTGAAAGAACATAACGACATATTATTTACACAACTGCCAGGCGTTGAAAGGTTTGGTAGCATCACAAATAAAACCAAAGGCGATAAAGTTATTTGGGGTTTAGTGTTGCTATTGGCACTTATTGGCATTATGGTAGTATATAGTGCAAGTGGTACATTAGCATATCAGAAATTCAAAGGTGATACGGAGAGTTTTCTCTTTAAGCAAGTAGCTTTTACCATCATAGGGTTAGGTGTGGTATACTTCTTGCATAGGGTTAACTACACTATTTATTCTCGTGTTGCACAAATTCTCTTTTACGTAAGTATACCATTACTTTTATACACGTTGGTTTTCGGTGCAAAAATTAATGATGGTAGCAGATGGATAAAACTACCCATTATTAACCTCACTATTCAAACCAGCGATTTTGCAAAGCTTGCCTTGTTCATGTATGTATCGAGGCAGTTGAGCAAAAAGCAAGTTGATATTAATAATTTCAAAAAAGGATTCTTACCAATAATTATACCTGTAGCAACTACTGCTATTCTAATAGCACCGGCCAACCTGTCTAATGCGCTGCTAACAGCAGCAACTTCATTATTGCTCATGTTTATTGGAAGAGTGCCAATAAAATTTTTACTGTTAGTTGTAGTTATAGCTGCTATACCTATTGGAGGTTTAGTTGGTTATGCAGTAGCTACCTACACACCACCCGAAGCAACCGTAGAAACAGTTGCAACAAATAATGGTGGTGGTATTAAAAGTGTTGGTCGTATCGGTACTTGGGTAAAGCGTGTACAAGATTTTGTATATGCCGATGCGGTGGATGAACCTTATCAAGTACAGCAAGCTAAAATGGCTATTGCAAATGGTGGTATTCTATTTGGTAAAGGGCCTGGTAATAGTGAGCAACGTAATTATTTACCGCAAGCGTATAACGATTTCATCTATGCCATCATTATAGAAGAGTACGGCATATTTGGTGGTGTATTTATTGTGTTTATATATCTACTGTTTCTATTCAGATGTATCAAAATATTCCGACGTTGCCCTTATGCTTTTGGTGCATTTCTTGCACTAGGGTTAAGCTTCACACTTGTAATTCAGGCTGTAGCTAATATGGCAGTGAATGTTAATATTGTTCCTGTAACAGGTGTAACGCTGCCTTTAGTAAGTATGGGTGGTAGCTCTTTCATATTCACTTGTGCAGCTATTGGTATTATACTAAGTGTGGCTCGTAATGTAGAACAAATGGAAGGTAAGGAACCTATAGCACCAAACGAACATCCTATTATAGCAGCAAAACCGGATGTAGCATAACAAGTGAGTACAGCAACAACATATCAACCTTTACGCATCATCATTGCAGGCGGTGGCACAGGGGGGCATATTTTCCCTGCTATTGCTATTGCTAAGGCTTTGCAAGCATTACACCCACAAGTAACCATATTATTTGTTGGTGCAAAAGGCAAGATGGAAATGCAAAAAGTACCCGAGGCTGGCTACGCTATTGAAGGACTAGATATTGCAGGATTCAATAGAACTGCTTTATGGAAAAATATATCACTGCCTTTCAAACTTATCAAGAGTTTTTGGCAGGTTAGTAATATTATAAAGCGGGTGCAACCTCATGCTGTTATTGGAGTTGGTGGATACAGTACCTATCCTGTGTTAAAGTATGCACAATCAAAGCGGATACCCACATTTATACATGAGAGTAATGCCTTTGCAGGCAAATCAAACATCTTGTTAGGTAAGCAAGCAACAACCGTATTTGTTGCAACTCAAGGCATGGAATCATTTTTTCCAAAAGAAAAAATAGTCATTGCTGGCAATCCTGTTCGCACATCAATCACTAATAATCTTATTGATAGTGCTACTGCAAAATCAATGCTAGGGCTAAAGAATAAGCCAACAATATTAAGTATTGGTGGAAGTTTAGGAGCAGCATCTATTAATAAAGCTATTGCAACATATATGCCGCAGTTAAAAGCGGCTAATGTGCAATTGATTTGGCAAACAGGCAAAACAGCAACACAAGAACTACAAAAGTATCACGCACCCGAAGCAGGAATTTGTGTGTTTGAATTTATAAAAGATATGGATGTTGCCTATGCTGCCGCCGATGTTATCATTTCACGTGCAGGCGCAATGGCTGTAACAGAAATAGCATGCATGGGAAAGGCTGCCATTTTCGTACCGTATCCACATGCAGCAGAAGATCATCAAACTGCTAATGCACAAGCTTTGGTGAATCAAGATGCAGCAATCATGATAAAAGATACAAATGCACAAAATGCATTAGTGCCAACTGCATTAGCGCTAATAGAGAATGAAGTACAACGAAATAGCCTTGCGGCAAATATCAAACGCAATGCTATTAGCAATGCCGATGTTGTTATTGCAACACATATTATAAACACTATAACTAGTAAATAAGATGCAGCGTAACATACCACATATGAAAATCGATCTTATCCGTAGTGTCTATTTTATAGGCATTGGTGGTATTGGTATGAGTGCATTGGCTCGTTACTTTAAATCAAAAGGTGCTGAAGTAAGTGGTTATGATAAAACTGCAACTACACTTACAAAACAACTTGTGGTAGAAGGTATTTCTGTGATGTACACCGATGATATAGCATTAGCACCTAAAAGCGTAGATGTGGTTGTATACACACCAGCTATTCCAGCAACACACGAACAATTGAATTTTTACAGAACCACAACCATTCCGGTTGTCAAGCGAAGTGATGTATTGCAATGGATTACTGAAAGTTCTATGAACGTATGTATTGGTGGTACGCATGGTAAAACAACCATTACATCGTTAACGGCACATTTGTTACGCCACACAGGTTATGGTTGTAATGCCTTTTTGGGAGGTATTGCAACCAATTACAATACTAATTTTTGGAGTAGTGAAAACAACTGCAGTGTCATTGAAGCCGACGAGTACGATCGTAGTTTCTTAAAGCTAGTGCCCGATGTTGCCGTAATAACTGCAATGGATGCCGATCATCTTGATATTTATGGAACTCCCGAAGCAGTAGAAGAGGCATATATTACTTTCTCTAAGCAAGTAAAGCAAGGCGGTTGTTTAATTACTAAATATGGGTTAAGCAGAGCAAATGAGTTTAACCAACAAGTTCAACATTACACATATCATTTGAACGATACTAATGCCAATGTATATGCTGCTAACCTTACGGTAAATGATGGTAGCTATTATTTTGATATCATCAGCAAGCAATGGCAGTTGCATCAAGTTGTATTACACATGGGGGGCTTGCATAACGTTGAAAATACGATTGCTGCTGTAATGGTAGCCAAACATCTTGGCATTGATGACGAAAAAATTAAAGCAGCGGTTGCAAGCTTCAAAGGTGTTAAGCGTCGCTTTGAATATTACATCAAAAATCAACAGCATGTGATGATTGATGACTATGCCCATCACCCAGAAGAACTTAGAGCACTTATTACTGGGGTACGTAGTTTGTATCATCAAAAAATAACAATTGTATTTCAGCCGCATTTGTTCAGTAGAACACAAGATTTAGCAACTGCATTTGCCGATGCATTAAATCTTGCCGATGAGGTGATATTGTTACCTATATACCCTGCAAGAGAATTGCCAATTCCAGGAGTAACAAGCAATACCATTGCAACACATATAGAACATGAAAAGGTGAAACTATTAACAAAAGAAGAAATGCTTCAATATGTTGCTAGCACCAAGCCTGTATTACTAGTGATGGCTGGAGCTGGCGATATTGATACCTTATTAACGCCAGTACAAAATATATTAAACGCATAACTACTTGCAGCAATTTAAAAAAATAGTAACCATTGGCCTTTGGTGCATCATAGCGGTAGCTACTATTGCTGCTTTGGTGGCTGCCATGCAAAAGCAAGAGAATGCCTTATGTAAAGGCGCTATTGTTACTATTGATGGCGATAATCAAATGCTATTTGTGCAAGAGAAAGATGTGCTTACTATGTTGAATAAAGTAGGCTTGGTGAAAGGACAATCGCTAGGCCGTATTAATATGCAAAAAATGGAAGCAGTACTTCGTACCAATCCGTGGATTGCCAATGCACAACTATTTATTGACAATAATCGCTATTTACAGGTACATATTCAAGAGCGTGAACCTATTGCTCGTGTATTTACACTGCAGGGCAACTCTTTTTATATTGATAGCAGTGGTAAAACATTGCCTTTAAGTGAGCATGTTACAGCCCGTGTTCCAGTGTTCACTTCGTTCCCTTCTAATAGAGCAACACTCTCTCATAATGATAGCATTATTCTCAACGATATTAAACTACTTGCGAAGTACATAGTTGCCGATAGTTTTTTCTTAGCTCAAACTTCGCAGATAGATATTTTACCGCAAGGTGAATATGAGTGGATACCAACCTTAGGTAACCAAGTTGTGAATATTGGCAATACAGATAGTCTAGAGGCGAAGTTCAATCGCTTGTATAGTTTCTATAAGCATGTGTGGGCAAAGCAAGCTTTCGAAAAGTATGAACGTATTGATGTGCGTTATAACGGACAAGTAGTTGCCATGCGTAGAGGTGCGCAGCCCCCAGCAGCCGATACTGCTAAAGCCATGTTACAATTACAAGCTGTAATGCAGCAACTAAATCAAGTTAACAATAATGATGCTAGCACTTACGTAAATGATAAGCCAAAAACTATAGATACAGTTGTAAATAGTAAGCTCAAGCTAACTACAACAACTAATACCACTAATAATAAACCAACAGGTACACAGCCCAAAGCAGTGATGCCATCAAAAAATAAAAACAACTAAACACGTATAATTATGAGTCAGAACGAAAACCCAATTATCGTAGGATTAGATATTGGAACTACTAAAATTGCTTGCATTGCCGGTCGTAAGAACGAGTATGGAAAATTAGAAATTCTTGGCTTTGGTAAAGCAGCTAGTCATGGTGTACAACATGGTCAAGTACTAAACATCGATCAAACGATTAAAGCCATTGATGCCGCTTTAAAAAATTGTTTAGAGAGTAATCCTGATTTGCAGATCGATGAGGTGTATGTTGGTATTGCTGGTCATCATATCAAGAGCTTACAAACTCGTGGTGACATTGTACGCAAAAACCCCGACGAAGAAATTAAACGTGAAGAAGTAGAAGAACTGATTGCGAATCAGCGTAAAACATTTATTCCTGCAGGCGATGAAATTGTAGATGTTGTGCCACAACAGTTCTATGTTGACAATCTCCCAAATATTAAAGATCCGGTAGGGCATATTGGCGTTAAAGTTGGTGCTAATTTCCACATCATCACCGGCGATAAAAATGCTATTCGTAACATCAATCGTGCAGTAAATAAGAGTGGTTTAAAAACGAAAGATCTTGTGTTGCAACCGCTTGCATCATCTGCTGCTGTAATGAGCGATATTGATATGGAGCCTGGCGTAGCTATTCTTGATATTGGTGGTGGTACAAGTGATTTAGCTGTATTTCATGATGGTGTGTTAATACATACGGCTGTTATTCCTTTCGGTGGAGAAAATATCACCAATGATATTCGCATGGGCTTAAGTGTACTTAAGCAACAAGCCGAAGCAATGAAAACACAGTATGGTAGTGCTTTAGCCGATGAAGCAAAAGCAAATGCCTACATTACAATTCCAGGTTTAAAAGGAATGCCTTCACGAGAGATTAGCGTAAAAAATCTGGCTGGAATCATTCAGGCTCGAATGAGCGAAATTTTAGATTTCGTTACCTATCATTTAAAGCAAGTAGGGTTAGATAGTCGTACATTAAATGGTGGTATCATTCTTACAGGAGGTGGTTCACAACTAAAGCATCTGATTCAATTAACAGAATATGTAACTGGTTTAAATGCACGTATCGGATTACCTAACGAGCATTTGGCAGCCAACCATATTGAACAGTTGAAGAGCCCCATGTACAGTACTTGTATTGGCTTGATCTTAAAAGGGTACGATGATTATGAAAACAATGTCAAAAAATTTGAAGGTTCAAGTTCTGTAAACATTGCAGTTCCTGATGGTTTAATTGAAAAGCCGAAAGATGTGGATAAACCAGAAATTACAGCCGAAAAGCCAACAACTAATCCACCGAAGCCAGCTCCCAAAAGAAGAATTGATATTTTCAGTAAAATCAAATCAGGATTAATTGACTTGTTTGCTGAAGAAGATGACAACCACATTCGCTAAGTAACAAACGTATTAACTACTAATCCTTCAAATTCATCATATGATACATTTTGATTTGCCTAAAGAAAAATCATCTATCATCAAAGTAATTGGTGTAGGTGGTGGCGGTAGTAATGCCGTTAATTACATGTACGATCAACAAATAGAAGGTGTTGATTTTATCATCTGTAATACCGATGCCAAAGCTTTAGAGCAAAGTAAGGTTCCTAATAAAATTCAACTTGGCCCTGATTTAACACAAGGGCTTGGTGCCGGTGCTAATCCTCAAGTTGGTAAGCAAGCCGCAGAAGAAAGTATCGAAGAAATCCGCCGCATTTTAGAAATCAATACTAAAATGGCTTTCATCACTGCAGGTATGGGTGGTGGTACAGGTACAGGTGGTGCTCCTATTGTTGCTAAAATTTGTAAAGAGCTTGGCATTTTAACCGTTGGTATTGTTACTACGCCATTTCCATTCGAAGGGCCTCGCCGCTTGGCACAAGCCGAAGCTGGTATTCGTGAATTAACGCCTTTTGTAGACACGCTTCTGGTTATTAGTAACGATAAGTTACGTATGCAATATGGCAACTTAAAATGGAGCGAAGCTTTTGGAAGAGCCGACGATGTTTTAGCTACTGCCGCTAAATGTATTACAGATATTATTAACAGTCGCGGACATATTATCGTTGACTTTGCCGATGTATGTACTGTAATGAAAAATGGTGGTGTTGCTATTCTTGGTAGTGCTACTGCCGAGGGCGAAGACCGTGCACAGCGAGCTATCGAAGAAGCCATTACATCGCCATTGTTGAACGATAGTGATATTCGCGGTGCCCGCTGGATTCTCATTAACATTAACAGTGCCGAAGGTGAGTACGAGTGTACTATGGATGAAATGGAAACTATTACCGCGTATTTACGTCAACAAGCTGGCGATGATACCGATGTTATTGCGGGTTTAGGTTACGATACAACACTCGAAAGAAAACTTGGTATTACCCTTATTGCTACAGGCTTCGATCATAAAGATCCATTTACTGTAAAGCCAGCAGCAGCAACCATAACAAAGCCAGCCCCAGTAGAAGAAAAGGTAGTACTCACACTCGATTTAAATAATAGTGAAGCTGCCACGCCTCCTACACCTAAGGTTGCGGTTATTGCACCAGCAGCAATGCCAGAAAATCTTGTTCCTACAGTGGCCGAATACACAGCACCGCCGGTGATTCTTGAAACACCAACGCCAGCTGTGAATGAAACACCAGAGATACTTACATTGGTGATGCCAGAAGCTGTAACGCCAACAGCAACCGTAGAGGAACAACCTGCTCCATTCGAGATGAAATTGGTTGAGAAGCCAATGGCAGCCGAGCCCATGCAGCAGCATGGTTTTCTAAACAAACCACAACAAATCTACAATCAACAGGTAGCACAGCCGCAGGCAATAAATAACCTTGCGGTAAATGAACCATACACGCCTACACCGCAGCCAAAACCAATACCAGGGGATGATTCGATACATCTTGAATTGGTAGTAAAAGAAGCTGCGCCAGAAATGAATCAAGCACCTGTAGCGATGCACGGCATGATTGCTAACGAAGAAGAAGAATTGCAAAGAAGAAGAGCACAAGAGCGTGTGAATCGCTTACGCAATTTGTCTTTTAATGTGAACAGCGATTTGAATAATGAGTACGATAATGTACCCGCATACGTTCGTAAAAACTTAGAGTTGTACGGACAAAATCAATTGACTAGTGCTGAGAATTATTACAGTCGTTACGCCGTTAAAAAAGAAGATGGTAACAACGAACCGTTGAGCACGCTCAACAGCTTTCTAGAGGGCAAAAAGCCTGATTAATCTTTAGTTCTTGTACTCGTGTTTTAGTTGTGCCCTCTGCTTATGGCAGAGGGTTTTTTATGCTTTTACAATAATCCAATACGCGTTAATAAAAATTACCGCAGCAACAAATAGCCAGAAAAATAAGTTGGGGAGCCAGCTTGTACGGGCATAACTAAAAAAGTTGCTTCCTATTGCTGCTACAGGAATCATTAATGGAAGAAAGCCTTCTAGTGTGCTACCTGTTGTAACAAAGGGAAGTGGTATTAGTATAACCAATGAAAGTAATATTACACTCCATACTTTACGTGCATGAATTAACATTCGGCCGCTGTTGTTATTCCAGTAAATGAGTCCCGCCATTAATAAAATAATCAGAAGT
>DMPB01000211.1:34532-42932 GCA_003456175.1 Chitinophagaceae bacterium
GATCAGAAGTGATAATGCTGTAATAACACCGTAAAAATGATCTAGGTTGTTAAAACTATGAATGTCGAATAAATGTAATGTGGCTAAGTTGTGCCACTTATCTGTAATGTAAAGTAGCGCTGCAGTAATATATACAGGTGTAATAATGCCCAGTAGCAACACAAACCATTCGTTGGCTTTAAAGGCACGTAAGATAGCTAGTGCACAAAATGCAATGAGTATCACCGAAAAGCTTGCAAAGTGCAAAAGCGTAATAATGCCACTCATTAACCCTATACCAAACACTAACGATTTAACACTTTTGTTTTGATATAGCTTAGCACACATGGCTAGCAGTTCAATAAGTAGGGTATTAATTAATAAGGCAGGGGTAATATTGTTCCATTCTGGTAAGATGGCAGTTACAAGTATGTAAGCAAGACTTACAGAAAACCCTTGCTTTTGTAGCATTCTATTATCGTTAACAATGTAGTTGAGTCGTAGCGCTTGCGTTATAATAAATAGTTGGTATACTAGCATTAAACCAACGGAAGGTACTTGTGGTAAACTGCTTAAAAAATTGGTAAGCAAGCCTTGTCCGGCATTAGTAATAATGCCGGGGGGATCATATATGAAATTTACATGTAAGCCAATACTTGTAAGTATCAGCAGAAATACGGCACCACTAGTACGTTCTTTAAAAATACCTGTCACTGTATCACCTTATTTACGTAAGTAATTACTAAAACTCAATTTTAGCAAAGCTTACCATATTTCGGAATAAAGTAGGAACAATTAATTGTCGGCTACTTACTTGCTTGCCATAGCGTGGTAGGCATTCGTACGATACATCGATATTTTTAAACGGTGGATTTCGGGTAAGTTGCCCTTCGGGTGTAATGGTATGATCGTTTAATATTTGATTGCGGCGCTCAACTTGGTTAAATAAAAAATGTATTTCAGTGCCAGTATTTAGCATACAATAGCCAAGTAATGATTCTGTATTGTCATCGTACTGGCTTTTTCTTACCACATTCGACCATTCAATAGCTCCTAAACTATCGAAGCTAAGAATAGCAATATTATCGCTATAGTAACGTGTTACTTGCGGAAAGCCTCCACGCCAAAAAGGGTTGCCCCACATACCACCACCAAGCATACCGGGAGAGTTCCACATATACCAATCGTTGTAAAAACTATTGCCCCAATACATGCCTGTATAATCCCATCGGTTAAAGCCATTACCAGTGCGTGTGCTGGTATAGTTCGCTTCGGCGGTTACGGCAAATCCGCCATCGTTTCTAGCAATGATATTTTGCAAATAAAAATCGTTGAAAGCTGTTTTAATGGTGGCCTCGCCCTTAGCATCGTTACGGAATTCTTCACTGAAGGTGTAGGTTTTATTGCTAACAACCGACGTGTTGGCATAATCGAACATCAGGCAATAAATGCCATCGATATTGCCGCGGCGTGTTTTGGCATAAAAGCCGGTAACCAATAGCTGATGGTTGCTGTTATTAACCTTCATTTTCAACTGATCAATGAAAATTTTAGGAAGCCCAATCTTAAGTTCTTTTAGGCTATCGGTTGCTGTGCCGAGCATACAAAGACTAACGGTTGCAATATTATCGCGTTGTTGGGTAGAAGCTTCTTTTAGAAATACAATGGTACCGGCATTATCTACCGCAAATTCTGATAGTAGCTCGTTGTTGTTATCTTCTGATTTTATGTATAGTTTATTGCGTTTGAGTAGTACTAGATTTTTATCGAACACAACAGTAGTAATATGGTACGTTTCGCGGCGCTTGTTATTCACTTTTACAAAAGCAATTTTCGACTTGTCTTCGCTGTTGAGAAACGTATAGAGTTTGTTGTTGGCGGTGAAATTAACTTCGGTAGTATCTAATTCAATGTTATTGCCTATCTGCTTTCCATTACCATCGAACTTGGCAGCCATTACGTATACAATGTTCTTTTTTTGATACTGGTAGAAAATGTAGAAATAATCGCGGTAAGCTAAAACATCGGTTTGTAGTAGCCTTTCGGGAAATATTTCAAGCGGTATTTTATTCACCTGCTTCATGTTGTTATCGAAGATGGTGAAGTAGTTATCGGTTCTATAGTTTTTGTAAACGATGAAATGATTGTTGTATTTACCGATAATTTCAAAGTTTACACCTCGTGGATCCTCGCGGTCGGGTTCGGCGTAGGTAATTTTTTGCGACCATCCATTTACCGTAAGGTAGCAGCAGCACAATATCAAAAGCAAGTGTTTCATGGCATCAGGCGTATTTAACGAACGTTTGTTGTTTCTAAAGTAAAGGGTTTTATGGGGATACACAAAACTTGTATCTGTAAATTGGTTAAGTAGGTACTTAAGCTTTCTTGTTCGGGTAATAGCATTTCTGTTACATTTGTTTCTACTTCATTAACAAAGTATCGTTGTGGGCAAGCACATCAACAAAATTACCGCCGCTGGCTTATTAATAGCACTTGGAATTATCTACGGCGACATAGGCACTTCTCCGCTCTACGTTTTAAACGCAGTTATTAAGGGTAAAGTTGTAACGGAAGCATTAATTGTAGGCGCATTGAGTTTGGTTATTTGGACACTAACACTACAAACCACTATCAAATATGTGATACTAACCCTAAAAGCCGATAACAATGGCGAGGGTGGTATTTTTAGTTTGTATGCTTTGGTGCGTAGGCGTAAGCGATGGCTGGTTATGCCTGCTATGATTGGTGGTGCAGCACTTTTGGCCGATGGTATCATTACACCACCTATTTCGGTAACCTCGGCAATTGAGGGCTTGCGGCAAATGCCTCGTTTTCAACACATTACTACCAATACAATTGTAATTATTGTAATAGCCATTATTTCGTTGCTGTTTTTTTTGCAGCAGTTTGGAACGGCAAGTATTGGTAAGCTGTTTGGCCCCATTATGTTCGTTTGGTTTGTAATGTTGGCCGTATTGGGTAGTGTACACTTGTTCGATGATTTGAGGGTGTTTAAAGCCTTTAATCCTTATTATGGTATTAACCTGTTAATCACCTATCCGGAGGGTTTTTGGCTGTTAGGAGCAGTGTTTCTATGTACCACGGGTGCCGAAGCTTTGTATAGCGATTTGGGGCATGCAGGACGCAGTAACATTAGATACACCTGGTTTTTCGTGAAAATTTGTTTGATACTCAACTACCTTGGTCAGGGTGCTTGGTTGCTTGATAATTATAATGGTTATATGATTGTATCGGAAGCAAAAGCTTTATTGCCCATGCAAGCCGATATTCAGTTCATGGCACCATTTTATGGCATTATGCCGAAGTGGTTTAAGATATTCGGTATCATCATTGCAACATCGGCAGCGGTGATAGCTAGCCAAGCGTTGATTTCAGGTTCGTTCACTTTAATTTCTGAGGCGTTGCGCCTGAACTTATGGCCGAAAATGAAAATCAATTATCCAACAGAAGAAAAGGGGCAACTGTTTATTCCTGGTATTAGCTTCTTGCTTTATGTTGGTTGTGTGGGTATTGTATTATTTTTTAGAGAATCGGCCAATATGGAAGCGGCTTACGGCCTTGCCATCACCATGTGTATGATTAGTACAAGTATTTTATTTGCTAATTATTTGGTGAGTAAGCGGGTGCCATCGGGGTGGATTTATTTATACTTGGCGGTATATCTAACCATTGAAATTTCTTTCTTAATTGCCAACCTAGAAAAGTTCCCGCATGGTGGTTATGTAACCTTAATTGTAGGTGGCGGTTTATTTGGTGTAATGTATGTGTGGTTTCGTAGTAGAAAAATCAAAAATCGTTATGTTGAGTTCGTTCGGTTAGATCATTACTTACCGATGATTCAAGAGTTAAGTAACGATAAAACGGTACCGAAATATGCCAGCCATTTAGTATACATGACGAGTGCTAACAACCCTAAAGAAATTGAACATAAAATCATTTATAGCATTCTAAACAAACGTCCTAAGCGAGCCGATATTTATTGGTTTGTGCATGTAGATGTATTAGACGATCCGTACACTTGCGAGTACATTGTAGATCATATTATTCCAAACGATATTATTCGTGTTGAATTTAGATTAGGCTTCAGAGTTGAACACAAAATTAACCTCATGTTCCGCAAGGTGGTAGAAGAGTTGGTACATAACCGCGAAGTGAACATTATGAGCAGGTACGATAGTTTAGAACGTAATAATATTGTTGGCGATTTTCAGTTCGTAGTTATGGAAAAATATCTCAGTAGCGATAACGAATTGCCATTCACGGAGAAGATTATTATGAAGCTTTATTTCTGGCTTAAAGAAATTAGTTTGAGTGAAGAGCGTGGTTTTGGTCTTGACCCAAGTTTTGTAACTGTTGAGAAGTTTCCATTAATTGTTTCGCCAGTACCACAACTTAACTTAAAGCGTATTGGTTACGATATATAGTAGTATAGCCACCTTACGGTAAATATTATATAACTGCATGCTTATTACAGTATGCAGTTTTTTTATGCCTTACGGTAAATGCAAATGCTATACGTGTTGATTGTTGCAACTCAGTTGAAGTGTGCGACGCAACGATGTTGCTAGTAGTACCTATGTTGGTCAACTAAAAAACCCCACCTAGAAAGGCAGGGTGTTTGTATTACCAAAACCAACTGTACATTTTAACTGCGTTTTTTATAGCTATAAATAGCCCAGCTATTTAGTACAACAGCAAATAATAGAATAGATAATAACTGCGGTAGGATATCGCTTAGGTTACTGCCTTTGAGTACAACCATTCGCATTACTTCAATAAAGTATGCTACAGGATTAAGTTTAGTAATGTATTGAGCCCAAAGCGGCATGCTTTCAATAGATGTATATAAGCCGCCTAATAAAATAAAAATCATAAGTAAGAAAAACGAAATGAGCATGGCTTGTTGTTGTGTTGCGGCATAGGTAGAGATTAAGAGCCCCAAGCCAAGTACTGCCAATAAATACACAGCTGCAAAAATATAAATGGTAATAAAACTGCCGATTGGAACAATGCCATATACCAGTTTCGCAATTACAAAACCAATAGTGATAATTACAAAACCCAGTACCCAAAATGGAATAAGCTTGCCGAGTATAAAATGATGTTTTTTAATAGGTGTTACGTTGATTTGTTCGATGGTGCCAATTTCTTTTTCGCGAACAATATTTAAGGCTGTAAGGTTAGCTCCAATCATGGTTAAGAGCAGTACTAGAATTCCCGGTACCATGAAGAATTTGTAATTCATTTGTGGATTAAACCAATTCATAGGTACTACTTCAATAATAGGCACCATGTTAATGCGAGGTTGTTGTAGTAGTTTGTTACGAATTTGCTGATTGTAATCTTGAATAATGCTACGTAAGTAAGCACTGCCAAGACTACCTTTAACACCATTAATGGCATTAATGGCAATAAATAGATCGGCTTTGTTTTCTTTTATTAAATGTTGTTCAAATTGTGTTGGTATTTCGAGGATGACATCTGCCGCATCTGTTTCTATGTATTTCATGCTAGCATCGTAGCTATGATTATAGGTGACCAGATTAAAGTAACCGCTAGCAGTAATTTTTTGAGTAAGCTGTTGACTGTACGGTGAGTTATCGCGGTTGGTAATAGCGATGTTAATATTCTTCATTTCGTAATCTGCTGCTTGCGGTAGTACAATCAACTGAATGATAGGCATGAGAAATATGAGCCTGAGAATGGCTGGGTCGCGAAAAATTTGTTTAAACTCTTTTTGTAATATAAATAGTAGTGTTCTCATGCCAATCTGATTTTGAATTTGCGAATTGCCATGCTTAAGAAGAAGAGAAACATACCCGTAAGAATGATTGTTTCTTTCCAAACAGCTTCAATGCCAACACCTTTAATCATTACATTTTTTACAATGATGAAGTACCACTTTGCAGGTACAATATTGGAAACGATTTGTAAAGGTTTGGGCATATTTTCAATAGGAAACATAAATCCGCTGAGCATAATTGTTGGTAAGAACATACCCACTAGCGATACAAACATGGCTGCTTGTTGTGATGCTGCTGAAGCAGATATGAGTAACCCTAATGCTAGTGATACAAGAATGAATAGAATACTTTCACCAACCAATAATGCAAGGCTTCCATTGATAGGTACTTCTAAAACGAATACGCTGAGTAGTAGAATACTAATGATGTTAATAATAGAAAGTGCTAAATAAGGAATGGCTTTTCCGATAACAATTTTCAAAGGTTGCAGAGGTGACACAAGCATGATTTCCATGGTGCCTATTTCTTTTTCCTTCACAATCGTAATGGCCGTCATCATGGTACATACCAATAACAAAACCATAGCCATAACACCCGGTACAAAATTATATGCACCTTTTAATTGAGGGTTATACAGCATTCTGTTAGTAACCTCAATGGTGTACGGTAAGGGTTGTTGTTGTAGTTCTTGCTGATAACTACCCACGATAGCATTGGTATAGTTAATAATAGTATTGGCAACGTTAGGGTCGCTGGCATCGGTAATGCATTGTATTTGTGCCTTGTTTGTGTGCAGTAGTTCTTGTTCAAATGCTTGTGGTATTACCAAGGCCATTTTTATACTTCCATTTTTAAAAGCCTGCTCTATTGCTTTAGGTTGCTGTAGTACTGCTGTAACATCGAAATATTCGCTAGCGTCTAAGGCTGTAATGAGCCGTTGACTCGCATTGTCTTTCGCATAGTCTAGTACTGCGAATTTCACATTCTTTACTTCATTGGTTAGTGCAAATCCGAAAATGATAATTTGAACAATAGGCATACCAAGTAGTATGAACATTGTTTTTTTATCGCGCCATATATGATATAGCTCTTTTCGAATAAAGCTGATAAGTTGTTGCATAATGCTGGTTTATTCTTGTCGGTTCGCTTTGCGAGCTAGTTGAAGAAATACTTCATCCATACTTGTAGCATGGTATTGTTGTTTCAAAGCAGTTGGCGTATCGAGTGCTTCTATCTTTCCATCTACCATAATAGAAATACGGTTACAGTATTCGGCTTCATCCATATAATGTGTGGTTACAAAAACGGTGATGCCTGCTGCGGCTGCTTGGTATATCATATTCCAAAATTCTCTGCGTGTAACAGGGTCTACACCGCCAGTGGGTTCATCTAAAAAAACAATTTGCGGTTCGTGGAAAATGGCTACTGAAAATGCTAGTTTCTGCTTCCAACCAAGTGGTAGTGATTTTACTAAACTGTTGCTCTCATTGGTTAAATGTAGTTGCTCGAGTAGTTGTGTTGTTTTTGTTTTAATATAGTTGTTGCTCATGCCATAAATACCTGCATAGAAGCGAATGTTTTCTTTTACCGTAAGGTCTTCATATAAAGAAAACTTTTGACTCATGTAGCCGATGCGTTTCTTAATTTCTTCGTTATGTGTGTACACATTTAAACCTGCAACTGTTGCCTCGCCACTACTTGGTAGCGATAAACCGCAGAGCATTCTCATAGCCGTAGTTTTGCCTGCACCATTGGCGCCAAGAAAACCAAAAATTTCACCTCTCGATACCTCAAAGCTAATGTGATCAACAGCTATGAAGTTGTCGAACTGTTTTGTAAGTTGGTGTGCTGTAATTACTTTATCGTTATTCATGCGATTTCATTAATGCCATAAAACAATCTTCAATTGTAGCTGTAGTGGGGTGTTGTATTACAGATTGAGGAAGGCTGATATTACTTATACCACGATGTAATACAGCATGATGATATTCTCCAAACGCGTATGCATCTTTCACTTGTGGATGTTGTTGCAGTGTATTTAATAGTGATAGCATGTTATCATCTTTTACCGCAAGGATGGTATGATCAAATGATGCTATAATGTTTTGAGGAGTATCAACTTTCATGATTTGTCCGTGCTGCATGAGTGCAACAGTATTGCATAAGCTTGCCTCATCCATGTAAGGTGTAGACACTAAAATAGTAATGCCTTGTTGTTGTAAGTGCTGTAGCATATCCCAAAATTCTTCGCGAGAAACAGCATCTACTCCTGTGGTAGGCTCATCTAGTAACAAAACAGCTGGCTTATGAATAAGTGCACAGCATAACGCTAACTTTTGTTTCATGCCACCTGAAAGCTTGCCTGCACGCCTATTTTTAAATGGTGCAATTTGCTCATATATATCTTTTATTAGGTGGTAGTTCGCTTGGATGGTAGTATTGAAAATGGTGGCAAAAAATTGCAGGTTTTCTTCTACGGTTAAATCTTGGTATAACGAGAACTTGCCTGGCATGTAACCAACAGTAGATCTTATTTTCTTAAAATCTTTTACTACATCCCAACCATTTACGGTTGCTATACCTTCATCGGCAAGTAGTAAGGTGGTGAGTATGCGAAATAGGGTTGTTTTGCCAGCACCATCAGGACCAATAATGC
>DMPB01000048.1:0-129 GCA_003456175.1 Chitinophagaceae bacterium
AAGTCGGCAACGCGGCCGGCTTTATCTAGTTCAGGGTTGGTTTCGTTGATGCCACCAGGGATACGAACATCGCTCCAGAACTCTTTTTTTAGTGCTCTGATTTCTTCAATAGCTTGCTTTAAGCCTTGT
>DMPB01000048.1:356-639 GCA_003456175.1 Chitinophagaceae bacterium
TAGCTTGCTTTAAGCCTTGTTCGTTACGAGCCATACCACACTTATCCCACATGATTTTACCCAAACGTTTATGGAAGCTTTCTACAGTTTGCTTACCATTAATATTCTTAAGCTGTTGTAAGCGTTCTGCTACTTTTTGCTCTGCTGCTTCAAATGCAGGGTGGTTGGTATCGCCGCCTTTGCTGTAAATTTCGTCGGCTAAGTAGTTACCAATGGTATAAGGAATTACAAAGTAACCATCGGCCAAACCTTGCATCAAAGCACTAGCTCCTAAACGGTTGGC
>DMPB01000048.1:853-4041 GCA_003456175.1 Chitinophagaceae bacterium
TCTCCTAAACGGTTGGCACCATGATCAGAGAAGTTAGCTTCACCAAGTGCATATAAACCCGGAACGGTGGTCATTAACTCATAGTCTACCCACAACCCACCCATAGTGTAGTGTACAGCAGGATATATACGCATAGGTACCTCGTAAGGGTTCTCTCCGGTAATCTTTTCGTACATATCGAATAGATTACCATATTTTTCTTTCACTACATCTTTACCTAAGGCAATGATAGCATCTTCACCAATACTTACTAAACCTTGCTTGCCGGCTTCAATTTTACCATAACGCTTAATAGCATCAGCATAATCTAAGTACACAGCTTGCTTGCTACTGCCTACGCCATAACCAGCATCGCAACGCTCTTTGGCAGCTCGGCTGGCAACGTCGCGTGGTACTAGGTTACCGAAGGCAGGGTAGCGGCGTTCTAAATAATAATCTCTTTCTTCTTCAGGTATTTCGTTTGGCTTACGATTGTCGCCTTGTTTTTTAGGCACCCAAATTCTACCATCGTTACGCAACGACTCACTCATTAAGGTGAGCTTACTTTGATGGTCGCCACTTACAGGAATACAAGTTGGGTGAATTTGTGTAAAACATGGGTTGCCAAACAAGGCACCTGCTTTATGGGCTTTCCATGCAGCAGTTACATTGCTGCCCATAGCGTTAGTACTTAAATAAAAAACGTTGCCATAACCGCCTGTACATAGTAGAACTGCATGACCATAGTGGCGTTCTAACTTGCCACTTACTAAATCACGTGCAATAATGCCACGAGCTTTACCATCTACTTTTACCACTTCTAACATTTCGTGGCGTGTGTACATTTTAACATTGCCAAGTGCTACCTGACGCTCTAAGGCTTGGTAGGCACCAATAAGTAACTGCTGACCTGTTTGGCCGGCAGCATAAAAGGTACGTTGTACTTGTGTGCCACCGAAGCTACGATTGCTTAACAAGCCACCGTATTCACGTGCAAATGGCACCCCTTGAGCAACACACTGGTCGATGATATTAGCACTTACTTCGGCTAGGCGATATACATTGGCTTCACGGGCACGGTAATCGCCGCCTTTGATTGTATCGTAGAATAAACGGTAGGTGCTATCACCATCGTTTTGATAGTTTTTGGCTGCATTAATACCACCTTGTGCAGCGATTGAGTGAGCACGACGTGGACTATCTTGAAAGCAGAAAGCTTTTACTTTGTATCCTAATTCGCCTAAGCTAGCTGCAGCAGAAGCACCAGCTAAGCCAGTACCTACTACAATTACTTCGAGCTTACGCTTGTTTGCCGGGTTCACCAGCTTCACGGTGCCTTTGTATTTAGTCCATTTTTGCTCTAACGGACCGGCAGGAATTTTAGCGTCTAACATATTCTCAATCGTTTCTTTTTACAAATTGAATCTTGCTAGAGATTCGTTGTTAAGTTCTTAGCCTTGCGGCAAATGAAGTGCTTTTGTGTAGCGTTTTACATTTACCGTAAGGAAACATAAAACAAACTTCTTGATGCCGCTAAGCCTTGCTATACTTACATTCTAGCGGGCAAAAGGTTGAGGTTATTTTACCCAACCCAAGTACATTGTAATTGGCATTGCTGCAAATGCTGCTGATACCACTACGCTGTAACCAATACCTGCCGTAGTTAATAATGCGTTATAACGCTTATTGTGAACGCCTATGGTGCGGAATGCACTTTGGAAACCGTGCATTAAATGGTAGCACAATGAAATACAAGCCAATACATACAATATCACAACCCATAAATGCTTGAATGTTTCTTGCATTAGAACAAACATATCGTGGTGTTCTTTGCCATCAATCATAGTCATTGGAGTGCCTGTGAAGCGGCTTGGTATCCAAAAATGAACCCAATGCACAATCAAGAAAATTAAAATAATGGTGCCAAGTAAGCCCATACTGCGGCTATACCACTTGCTACCTCTATTACCATAATCTACGGCATAACTAGTGCCACGCTTACTACGGTTGTATGCTTCTAGCTGTAAGCCTTGGATAATATGTACGAAAAAGAAAACGAACAACCCTACTTCAAGAATTCTGATTAAAACAGTGCTACCCATAAAGTGGGCAGCCTTATTAAACATCACGCCGCCATCCATAGCCCAGATACAGGCATTGATACCAGCGTGTACTACTAAGAACAAAATCAAGAAAATACCACTTAATGCCATAACAAGTTTACGGCCTACGGATGAACTGAGTGCTTCTTTAAAAGTCATATCGTTAGAGCTTTAAGCCTTTAAATTTTGCTGCAAAAGTAAGGGTACAAAGTGCAACCCTTGGTATTGTTTCAGCAAATTGTAAAAAATATAAAACACGGCTACAAGATAATTGTTCGGGGCGGCTTAGTACTGAAAAAAATCAAAGTATTTTATGAGTTCTGTTAGTTTTGTTAGTGTTTGTTAAAATAGTATGCTTCTAATACTTCCGTACATAGTAAGGTTTTAGCCGTTGGTGTATAACGAATGATAACTGATTTATTTTAGTGTACGTTTACAACCATTATGCTTACGCTACTTACCATCCTTTGGAATAGTTTTAAAATGGCCGTACAAGAGTTGCGAGTAAACAAGCTACGCACCTCACTTTCTTTGTTTGGCATTACTATAGGTATCATTTGTATTATTAGTGTGAAAGCCACTATTGATAGCCTAGAGGGCAAAATTCAAAGTGACATTAAAGCACTTGGGAGTAACACGATTTACATTGACAAGTGGGATTATGGCGGAGGGCCTGATTACCCATGGTGGAAATACATTAGCCGACCAAAGCCTCAGTTCAACGAAATTGAAGCAATTAAATCGCGTAGTACACTTGCAGCAGCGGCTTGTTATTTTCAAAGTACCAACGAGAAAGTAAAGTATGTAGATGCAGAAGTAGAAAATGTTGGTATTTATTGTGCTACAGAAGATTTTAATAAAATTCAAACGATTAAAATTGGAGAAGGTCGCTATTTATCGGAAGCAGAATTTAGCCGTGGCGTACCTGCTGCAGTTGTAGGGTACGAGGTAGCAACTTTATTGTTTGGAAAAGCAGAGAAAGCTATTGGCAAAACCATCATGTTTCATAACCGCGTAGTGGCGGTGGTAGGTGTGGTTGAAAAGCAAGGTAGCACCATGCTTGGCGATGGTTTCGATTACGATAACGCACTCATTATTCCTTATCGT
>DMPB01000061.1:0-1420 GCA_003456175.1 Chitinophagaceae bacterium
CAAATGCTCTATTGGCATCAGCAATTGAAGTAAAGTTATTACCGCCTGTTGGCAATGTACTATTAATAGTATAAGTACCTGCTGCTAGCGGTTGATTAACATTAACAAAAACTGGGTTTGAAAAAACAATATTGCCATTACAATTAACAGCAGAACGGTACCATTTACTGGCTGTAACACTTAATACTAGGCTTGTACTATCACTAGTTGCAGTGGAAATATCGGCATAAGTACCGTTTTGTGTATCTGCCGATTGCCAAGTATAAGTTTGACCTACACCGAATGAATTACCATTCAAGTTCAGTGTGATAGCGGTACCACTACATACATCGATGCTAGAGGCCGTTGCTATCCCTGGAGTTGGAGGAGTAGTACAACCTGGGGCTGTAAATTCAAAGGCACCTGGGTCGGGGGTATTACTTCTTGAAGTGCCGGTAAAGTCTGTGGCAATTAAACCTGTAATAGCTCTGTTATCAATGTCTACACTCTGCGGTAAATAATTATCAGTACTAACGTTTACAAACAAAGGATTAGTTTGCCATGAGTTTGCATCTTGTCCGGTAGCTGTTCTCCAATCTAATAAAGTAGTACGGGCAGCACTATTAAAGTAACCTACGGCATTTATTGTTCCTTGATTGTTACCAATAAAGTACACATTTCGATTTCCTGTGAATGTTGCCGTTGTTGATGATACATAAAAACCATACTCGGCACCTGTACCTGCTCTACTTACTGAGAAGATGTTGTTTGAAACATTAACACCATTTGCTCCCGTTGAATAATAGAATGCATAGCTAGCACCAGTTGCTGTTGATACTGTATCATTTAAAACAACGGTGTTATGATAGTAGTTGCTGAAATCGCTAGAAGTGGTATAAATACCATAATGAGCACCGTTACCATTAACATTATGAATCAAGTTATTAGATATAATATTTGGCAAGCTAGCAGATGCACCATCACTACCAGTCATATAGATGCCATAGAAAGTGCTAGTTGAAGTAAGTGCACCACCAAACGGATTGTATATTCTATTGGCGTTGATACGAAGCTCTTGTATACCAGATGTTGTATAAATACCATAGTAAGTAGTGCTACTTACTGCTCTGTTACCCCTTGTAATATCGTTACCTTCTACTATAGCACCGATGGTATTATTGAGATACACACCATAAGCATATTGATGCCATAATTTGTTGTTTAATATGCGATTTCCAAAGCTCAATTGACTGCTTACGCCAGCAATAGACACACTGTAATAGCCACCTAAAACTGTATTATAAACAATGCTATTACTATCACAACCATGGCCTGAAGCTGTTGGACTAGCAGTTGTGCCAGATACAATGATACCATTGTATAAGGTTGTGCTGGTTTGAGCACTGTCTAATACAATTCTATTTCTAGAGATGGTGTTGTT
>DMPB01000061.1:1671-2228 GCA_003456175.1 Chitinophagaceae bacterium
TTGTTATCTGCATCATTTGTAATCCAAACGCCCCAACCAGCTTGTGATGTTCCTCTGCCATTGGCCAAAATAACTAGGCTATCAATCGTAACAAAGTCTGCACCATTTAATGTTACTGTTGCTGGGCTAGCAGCACTAGTAGCCGTAAAAGCCAAAGTGTTTCCATTACCCAAGAAACGTATTGTATTGGTTGCCGATGTATTTGGAATGCTATTTAAAACTAGTTGTTCATTGTATGGCCCACTGTTGGGTGTTACGTTGAAAGTAACAGCACCAGCGATACCACATTTTACCGCAAGGGCAGCATCTGTAAAACTATTAAAATTGTTACCAGCAGTTGGTTGAGCATTATTAATGGAGTACGTTCCGCCTGCTAAAGGTTGATTAACACTAATGAATCGTGGTGCGGTAAATACGGTATTACCATTACATGTAACTGCTGCTCTGTAATACCCAGATTGACTAACAGTAATTGTATACCCCGGTAAAGAACTGTCTGCTGTTACATTGGTGTAAGTTCCATTAAGAGTGGTGCTGAACTGCCAACGATACAACTG
>DMPB01000061.1:2430-3270 GCA_003456175.1 Chitinophagaceae bacterium
CTGCCAACGATACAACTGACCAATACCAACAGAATTACCTGATAAACCAAAGATTACATCACTATTAGGACATACATTAATAGTATCAGAAGCTATTACTGTGCCTGCCGTTGGAGGCGTTGTACAACCACTTACATTGAATTCATAAGCTCCAATATCAGGCGTAGTAGTGCTTCTTATAGTGCTATCAATATCTACTAAAACACCTACAGGAGTACCACGGTTGTTTAAGTTGGCATTTAATGGTCGATAGTTAAAAGATTGAGGATCTGAAAAGGCAGGTGTAATTGTAGATGAGTTATCATCGTACGCTGTACGAGCCTTCCAATCGTCTAAAGTTGCCATAGTATTAGTAGATGCTCCATTGTAACCAAATTGAGCATTGGCTCCGAGTACTATATTATTATAATCACTGGCAAATGCAGATGTGCTATCTGATAAATAAATTGCGTATTGATTGCCTGATGTATTTCGATCTAGCTCAATGATGTTATTCTTAAACTCATTATTTACCGTATTAGCCGTGGTTCTAAAAAATCCGTAAGTAGCACCTGTTGCATTAACACTATTATCTTTTAAAACAACAGTATTATGATAGAAGTATGCAAAGTCGCTACCTGAATTATACAATCCGTACCATATAGCACTAGCTCCACCGCCAACAAAATTATAAATCAAGTTATTAGAAACAACGTTAGGAGTAGTGCTTGTTCCATCGGCACCCGTTAGGAATATTCCATAAATAGTAGAGGTGCTTGCAGATCCTGAAGGATTAGGAGAGTGTATTCTATTACGAGTAATCGTATTACCCTTGCTACCTGTGCCTAAATACACCCCATA
>DMPB01000061.1:3538-4149 GCA_003456175.1 Chitinophagaceae bacterium
TTGTACCTCTTTGAATTTCATTATCTTCAATAGAAGCCCCCATTAAATAACTACCATAAACACCATAGGTGTAGTTATCTATAAAAGTGTTGTTACGAATAATGATTCTTTGTAAAAGATTAGCATCGCCACCTGTTCCACCATTCACAGCCACACCTACACTGCCTCCAGTAAAACTACTATTGATAATGGTAATGCTATCACAACTGTTCGCACTAGAGGTTGTTAAACTTGTAGTACTACCAGAAATAACTACACCTGCTAAACTCGTGGTACTCGAAACAGCATTGTTTAAAACAACAGAAATTCCGTCATAAATATGATTGTTTGCATCGTTCTGCAATACAATACCCCATGCATATTGAGTTGTTGTTGATGCGCTAGAGGTGATGTTTAAATTATTAATTCTAACCCAATCAGTTCCATCAAAGCGCAATATCCAACGGTCGGCGCTTGTAGACGAATTAAATGATAATGTTGCTCCATTACCATTAATAGTAATTGTATTACTAGCACTACTACCCAAAATAGATGGCACTGTTAATTGCTCATTATAAGGTCCACTACCAGGCGCTACATTAAATACAACAGGTCCATTAATACCACAACGT
>DMPB01000061.1:4406-5758 GCA_003456175.1 Chitinophagaceae bacterium
ATTGAATGCGTCTGCAAAAGATGCGAAGTTGCTAGCACCTGTGGGTTGTGTACTATTAATGGTATATGTACCACTTACAAATGGAGCTACTTGTACTTCAACATTGCTCGATGTAGCACTATTACTTCCACAACTTACCACACAACGATAGAATCCACTCTGTGTAGGTGTAACTCCAAGTTGCGACGTAGTTTGACTATTTCCAATATTCGTGTAAGTACCATTGGCAGTAGTGCTAAATTGCCATTGGTAACTAAGCCCAGTGGCAGTAGTAGCACCAGTAAGCGATAAATTAACAAGCGTACCATTGCATATAACACCAGAAACTGAAGCATTAGCAGTTCCAGCTGTAGGAGTTCCACTACATGCTATACCAGCATTATAACCAATGCGAAGCAATGGACGTCTATCATCAATGGTACTGATGCTGTTCGAAGTAGAAGATAAAGTTCCACTACCTGAAGTAGTGATAGATGTTAAGCCTACTCCATAAATTCTGTTCGGTACCGTATTCCACAACCAAGTAAAGCTGGTTGTAGTAGCGTTACCGCTTGTGCCATTCACTTGATGTTCAACAGAAATTTCAAGAGAACCACCTGTATACACAAAACTTGTAGTTAACGGAAAATCGATAACGTTGGGTGCTGTTACAGGTGGTACTAAAAAGCTTGCGTTAGCATACACTTGTGTAGCGCCATTCATTAAATTAGTCCATGATTCAGTTGCATTTGCAAAGTCTGTGGTAGATGAATTCTTCATGAATATCTTAATGTCCATAGATCGAAGACTTCTACCAGTATCTGCCTTTTGCCATCCAAGGTTAGTAATAATAGAACCTGGTCCAATACCTGCACTTGCAAGTTCGGCCTCAGTGTACAAATAGCTGTATCTACTAAAGTTATAAGTACTAGTTGCAGAAGATCTATAAATAGGCCCTGCATTATTTGCTGGTGTACCTGCAGTACCCGTATTTATAGTAACAAAGGTTTGTGCTAATAATCCTGTGGAAGTAAGTAGCACGCAGCATATAGCCGCCAATATTTTTGTATAACGGATCATAAGTTTTTGGAAAACACTTAAAGGATAAAAAAAAGATTACCTATCGCATGTCAAATGCGAGTCAATACAATTAAAAAAACATGCTATTACACCATGTTGAAATAATGAAGATTATGTAATTCCGGTTTTTTCCTTATCCACGAATTACAACTATGTCCACCTTGGGTATGTGGTAAGTTCGGGACCATAGCTACAGGTGTTTTCGAAATTAATTCGCAAAACTGTGCAGTATGTGCCCTTACACCAAACGCAACATCAAGTTGCGTTAATAACAGACTGCCAGATCTCATATC
>DMPB01000061.1:6023-7886 GCA_003456175.1 Chitinophagaceae bacterium
ACAGAATGCTTAAAAATACGATTACTTTTTAACAGAATTTAAGAACCTTGCGGTAAACGATGTGAATTTTTCCACATCAACATGTGAATAACCTCTGAATAACCTGTGATTATTCTCCACGTTTTGCCCACAACAAGCCTTGTTTTTTGGCGATACAAGGCCAAAAAACTATGTTCGCTATCTTCAAAAAAATGGGTTAAGTAACGTGCGTTTAAAACAATTAGAAATCAAAGGATTTAAAAGCTTTGCCGATAAAACCGTGGTTAATTTCGACGAGGGCATAACGGGCATTATTGGCCCCAATGGCTGCGGAAAAAGCAATATTATCGATAGCATTCGTTGGGTTATCGGCGAACAAAAAATTTCGGCCTTACGCTCCGAAAACTTAGAAGCATTGGTATTCAATGGCTCCAAAACGCGTAGCCCAAGCGGTTTGGCCGAAGTAAGCCTTACCTTCGAAAATACCAAAAACCTCTTACCCACAGAGTTTAGCACTGTAACCATTACCCGCCGATTCTACAAAAATGGCGATAGCGAATATCGCTTAAATGATGTTAGTTGCCGCTTGAAAGACATCCATAACCTTTTTATGGATACTGGTGTAAGCACCGATAGCTACGCCATTATTGAGCTTGGCATGGTTGATGATATCATTAAAGATAAGGATAACAGCCGCCGCCGTATGCTCGAACAAGCTGCCGGTATTACCATTTACAAAACACGAAAGAAAGAAGCTAAGGCCAAACTTGATGCCACCGAACAAGATTTAAACCGAATCGAAGACTTACTCTTCGAAATCAATAACCAGCTTAAAACACTAGAAAACCAAGCTAAAAAGGCTGAGAAATACTACGAAATCAAAAAAGATTATCGTGAAATCATGATAGAGTTGGCAAAAGCCAGCTTAGAAGGTTTCAACATTCAATACAAAGAACTGAACGAACAACAGAACTTTGAAACCGATAAAAAAATAAGACTCGATGCCGAAATTGCTACTGAAGAAGCAAGTGTTGAAGCCGAAAAAGTAGGCTTTATCGAAAAAGAAAAGGCACTACACAGTATGCAGTTCGAGTTTAACCAACTAGTGCAAACACTGCGTACAAAAGAAAATGATAAAAACCTTGCCAGCCAAAAACTTAGCTTTTTACAAGAGAAGGAAAAAGGCTTAAAAGAATTCTTACAAAAAGCAGAAGGTCAACTTAAAACCATCGACGATAGCATACAGTATACGCAACATCAACTCGAAGATGAAAGAGAACGCTTGATCGATATCCAAGAAAAGGTTGAACTAGCCAAAGAAGCTGTTGATGAAAAACGCAATGCCTTCGATAACAAACGTTCAAGTGTTGATCAATTGCGGTCGCAATACCAACACATTCAACGCCAACAATTCGATGCAGAAAAAAAAGTGGCTATTGCCGATACAAGTATTCAAAACCTACAACGTACACAACACCAATTAACAGAAGAAAAAACACACCGCGAAGCGCAACTCACACAATTACAACAAGAACTTGTAGAAAAAGAGCAAACCCTTACGGTAAAAAAAGAAGATCTACAACAACTACAAGCACATCAAGAACGCACCAAACAACAAATACTCGATACGCAAGCACAGCTTGAAACACTTCGTAACAAACTTAACGAAGAAAACAGAATACTCGATGCCAAACGCAACGAGCATGCGTTATTAAAAAGCCTTATCGATAAAATGGAAGGCTATCCTGAAAGTGTTAAATTCTTACACAATAACAATGGATGGAATCATAAAAGTCCGATTCTTTCAGATATCATTTATGTGAAAGAACAATACCGTGCAGCGGTTGAAAATGTTTTAGAACCCTACCTCAACTACTACGTGGT
>DMPB01000209.1:0-597 GCA_003456175.1 Chitinophagaceae bacterium
AATTCTGAGAGATAGTTCACAAGAGCCATGAGCCTTGCTAGCGGTGCACGTACAATGTGTGATTGTATCCAGGCAATGTCTTTAAGTTTGGCATTTTGTTTTTCAATAGCATCAATATAGGCTAACCTGTCTGTGATGTCAATGGCTAATACTACCCTGGCATTAACTGCTTCATAATCTAATGCTTGACTTTGTAAGTCTACATAAATTATCGTGCCATCTTTTTTAATATGTCTGAATACGCCGTGGTAGTAGTGTCGCTTACGTTTATGGTTGCTTTCAATGGCATGCTGCAGCATGTGTAAGTCTTCCTCGGGGCGTATATCGGTAATACGCAAATTGAGGAACTCTTCTTTCGAATAGCCGTAATGGTGTTGTGCTGCTTCGTTCACTTCTAAGAAGCGAAGGGTATCTACATCGTACACCCAAACCGGAATTGGACTTAAATGAAAAAGGTTGCTATATCGTTTTTCAGATTTGGCAAGCCTTTGTAGTGCTGTTGATAGGGTGGTTACATCTTGCATGGCTCCCACCATACGAATCACTTTGTTTTCTTCGTTTCTTATTACTATGCCTTTATCTACTACTTCTGCGTAC
>DMPB01000209.1:832-5111 GCA_003456175.1 Chitinophagaceae bacterium
ATCTACTACTTCTGCGTACGTACCATCAATTTTTTTGAATCGGTATTCGCAATGCCATGTAGTGGCGTTGATATTTTCTATGACTGCTTGAATGCTGCTTTGAACATGCTTAACATCGTTCGGGTGTACATGTGAAAGCCAATGGGTGTACGTTTTTTGATTATTTGAATTAAAATGATGTCCGAAAAGTTGTTCAAAACCTTCGCCCCAAAAAATTTGGTTGGTAGTTAAATCCCAATCCCAAATAGCATCGAAGCTGGCTTTGGTTACCAATTCGTACCGATGGTTCATTTCTTGAATGGCATTCTCTTTTTCTTTTTGTTCTGTTATATCTAGTACAATGGCATCGGCTATGATAGAGCCATCAGCATTTTTAAGTGGCATGCCAATACCTTTTTGCCATTTGATGGTATTTGTAATGGGGTGCGTAATACGCCACTCACAATGCCATGGTTCAAGTGTTGCAGATGATTGATCAATAGAGCTTCTAACACGGGCTCTATCTTCTTGGAGAATAATTTGACGCAATAGGCTAATGTCTTGCATGATAGCCTCGTTAGGCAAACCCCAAATTTCTTTCGAACCTTTGCTAAGGTGCATAATTTGTGTGTTGCCTAATGCATCTATCTTATACCTGAATACGGCTGCGGGTATATTATTGATAACCGCTTGAAACTGCATTTCTGTAAGTTTCTTATCCGTAATATCGCTATGGGTTCCGAACATCCATAAAGGTTTGCCATCTTCTGTCCAGCTAATAATACGTCCGCGGTCTTGCACCCAAACCCACTCCCCATTTTTATGACGCATACGGCATACCACATCGTAATACTCAGCTCGCTTTTCAAAGCAATCTTTAAGTTTGAGATTGGCTATTTCTAAATCGACCGGATGTGCTAGTTGTAACCAAGTATTAATATCAATCGGACTTAATTCTTCAAGTGTATAGCCAACGATTGCTGCCCAGCGTTCATTGAAAATGGTTTCACCCGTTTGTACGTTCCACTCCCAAGTACCAACATTGGTAGATTCTAAAATATTTTGTAATCGTGTGGCTTTAATCTCTAAACTTTTATTGAGACTTGCCAATTGCTGCGATGCGCTGCGTAGTTCGAACAATTGAACAACTTGCATGGCAAGTGCTTCTAATGCATTGAGTTGTTGTTCTGTGAGGCTTCTGGGTTTGGTATCAATAACACAAAGGGTATCTAAGGGATTGCCAAGTTTTGTTACCAAAGGTATGCCTGCATAAAAAACAATATCGGGGTCGCCAGTTACAAGTGGATTATCCGCAAAACGTTCATCTTCACGGGCATCGGTGACAATAAAAGGATCATTGGGTGTTAAAATAGCATGAGCACAAAAGGCAACTTCCCTTGGCGTTTCATTTACCGTAAGGCCCTGCTTCGATTTAAAATATTGTCGCGTAGTATCTACCAGCGTAATCAACGAAATAGGTGTACCACAAATAATAGATGCTAAGTTGGTTATTGCATCATACTCTTTCTCAGGCAGGCTGTCAAGTAGCTGTAACTGGTACAGCTCTTCTAAGCGGTGCATTTCATTATGAGGTGTTTCTGCAATCTTCATGGTTTCATGATTCGATACAAGCAACTCGCCTCATAAAAATAAGATTTAGTGGTATAAAAACGCCAAATTCAAATAATTCTAGGGAAATCTTTTCTAATCATAAGCCACGTCCACCGGTACTCCAAGCATAACCTTGCGGTAAATATTTACGCACGAAATAACCTACGCCAATACATACCAAAATAATTAATGTTGGATGCAGTAAAAAAGCCACCAATCGGCTATAGCTATGGTTACCCATGGTATTTAAAAACGGATCGATGGTATAAGTAACAAGCGGTACATGAAATGCATAAATAAAAAACGAAAATGCAGTAGCTGCAACAAACCAAGTTTGATGCATGCACCATTGTACAAGCTTGTTGCTACCGTACCACATGGTAATTACACCGGTAACAATACAGATTTTATGGAGTAAGCTAAGCCACCAAAATAAGTACGGTTGCCAAGCTTCAATATGTACTTGAAATGCAAGCCAACTTTTCACCAATGCAGTTGTAAGAAAAATAATACCCGATATAAGGAGTAGCCATTTTGGTATAGGATTACCAATGTTAATATTACCCTTTTGCAGTGCCACACCGAGCGAAAAAAACAACAAGCCTTCGCCTTCAAGAAAAATCAAATGAAACCCACTCAGCCAAAATAGCAGCATCAGTGGCCAGTACACCCAACGGGCATACTTGTTTTGTACGCACCACCGAATGCCCCAATACAGTAAATTATAGAAAAACAAGCTGCGGATAAACCAAAGCTGATAGGGAATTGGTACTACTATCCACCTGCCCAACAGTTCATACCAATGATAATCGTGCAATAACATTCTCGTATCATCAATCTGCATTAGATGTGTATCAAGAATCAATTGCTTGATAGGGGCATACAATTCCATCAACCAGCCTGTTAATAAAGCAACCCCACTCCAAATAAAATAGGGTACAAGTAGTGTTTTAAATCGTTTGCCAATTCTTTTACCGAAAGGTAAGCCCTTGCTATCGGCCATGGCAAACAGATAGCCTGAAATCGCAAACAACATGGGTATGCGAAAACGAAACAAACCATTGGCCAATAAGTACGATGTAAATGTGGTAACGGTTAGCGGTTCATTCACTGTTGAAAATGGCTGCAAGTATCTTTCTTGCAGGTTATAGCCGTGTACAAATACCAATAATAGCATGGATATGAACGACCAAAATTTTAATTTTTGGCTCGTAAAATCATCGATACGAACAAGCATAATCGTGGGTTAAGGGTGGCAGCTAAGGTGCAGTGAAACAATGGTTGCCACAATCACATAATGATGTGAGGTATTATGGCTGGTTAATTGTTATAGCAATGCAATAACTTCGACCCTATATATAGCCAAGCAATGTTATTAAGTGTACAAGGTGTTTCTAGAAAAGAGGGAGATTACTTTACAGTAAATAATATATCGTTCGAATTAGCAGCCCATGAAAGGCTGGCCATTGTTGGGGCTACAGGTTCTGGTAAAAGCACTTTGTTGCAAATGATTGCAGGCCATGTACAGCCAACAAGTGGTGCCATTTATTTTAAAAAACAGAAAGTACTTGGTCCACTTGAACAATTACTACCGGGCCACAAAGGCATTGCTTACATTAGTCAGTATTTCGAGTTGCGCAATAATTACAAAGTGTGGGAGTGGTTAGAATTAGAAAACAAAGCAACGCCGGAGGCTGCCGCTACTATTTATGCACTTTGCGATATTACCCATTTATTACAACGCAAAACGCATGAGCTTTCAGGAGGCGAAAAGCAAAGAATTGCACTCGCTAGATTACTTACTAAAGAGCCATCTTTATTGATACTCGATGAACCCTTTTCTAACCTCGATATGCATCATAAAGTGGCCATGAAGGCACTGATTGAAGCAGTAAGCAAAGCGTTAGCGATAACGGTGATACTTGTATCTCACGACCCGTTAGATACGTTATCGTGGGCAACTAGTATGATGGTATTAGAGCAGGGTAGTATGGTTCAATACGATACGCCAAAAGCTGTTTATCAGCATCCTGCGAATGCTTATGTGGCGGGCTTGTTGGGCACTTACATGGAGCTTAATGCAACAGCTTTATCTAAATTGCACCCCGGCGATTTGTTTACTGTTACTCAAAGCGGTTTTATTCGACCAGAACAATTGGCCTTACAAGTGGTAGGTATACCCGAACAAAAGGCTATCGTACATCAAGTGCACTTTTATGGAAGCTATCAATTAGTAGAAGTGCGCTGGAATGATACACCAATGTGGGTGCAACAGCCCATCAGTATTCACTGGCAGCAAGGGCAAGAATGTTATCTTCATTTACCCGTAAGGGTTTAACGTACAAATAGTAAGCAAGCTAAAGCTACCATAGCAAGTACTGCGTGTACGCCTAACCAAATGCGTTGGTACTTCGGACGTTGGTGAAATGGCTGTGCTTGATTGAATGGGTCGAAAGCAAGTGCTAAGCCCAAATAAATGATAGCGTTATCGAAATTCTGCAATGCTAAAAAAATGATGCCAGCAAGGGTGAACATACCATATAGTAAACGGTTGCCGTTAATAGTGCTTGGCTTTTCGGCGGTAGTAGTATTGCTCATACAATATTATTTGCTAGTATAAGTAGCACTTGTGTACAAATAATTACAGCCAACCGCAATTTTTTTATAAGCGTTGTTTTACAGCCTCGTA
>DMPB01000089.1:0-385 GCA_003456175.1 Chitinophagaceae bacterium
CAAAGCAAAGTGAATATGATTGCTGCTTTCATCGGGTGTTGCTGAAAACCCTTGTTCGTTTAGTTCGGCTGTTGTTTGCTTGGCTAAAACTTTTACATCGTTCAGCACTTTGCCAATCTGATATTGTATGTCAACTAAATCGGTAAGTGTTGCTGCTTGCAGCAATACAGCATTGTAAACACGAAGTGTTTCTGCTGTTATTACAAAGTAATAGAAATTTGTAACCGGGTCTTTGTAACTCGGCAAATCTGTTTTGAATTGCAAAGACTGTAACGGGTCTTTAGCATTGGAAGCAACAGGCAAAAGTTTTTGAATGGTGGGAAAGTCAGTAAGTAACGCTGTGATTTGCTTGTGCAAACCTGCAATGGTTACTGGTGAAGCTGCT
>DMPB01000089.1:536-1559 GCA_003456175.1 Chitinophagaceae bacterium
GGTCTTTAGTATTGGAAGCAACAGGCAGAAGTTTTTGAAGGGTGGGAAAGTCAGTAAGTAATGCTGTGATTTGCTTATGCAAATCTGCATTGGTTACTGGTGAACCTGCTTTTGCAGCTTTCACCAATTCAACAAACCGCCTTGTATTGGTTGTGTCAAGTTTCCACGGCTTTAAAGCACCGTGCATTATGCTGTCTAATATTTTTACTTCCATTTCTATAAATCAATTTTGATGCGGTTTGCAGCTTCTTTCTTTTTATGGTCAATCACCTTTGCATAAATCTCAGTTGTCTTTAAATGCTTATGCCCTAACATTTTTGATACTGTGTAAATATCACTGCCTAAAGTTAATTGTAATGTTGCGTAGGTGTGCCTTGCACAGTGAAAGGTGATTGTTTTGCTTATCCCTGCTCTCATTGCCCACTGCTGCAACCGAAGGTTGTGCCAGGCTGAATATTTCAATCCTATAAAAACTCTTTCTTTTGGTTCGCCTCTTTCACCTAACAAACCGAAAGCCTGTTCAGAAATTGGCAATGTTTCAGAGCCTTTTGTTTTCTTTTGGGTGTAGCGGATGTAATGCCCGATTTCATCAGAGTATTGCAGCTCCATCCATGTGAGTTTTTGAATATCACTCCAACGCAAACCAGTTAAGGCACTGAACAAGAAAGCTGTTTTCATTTGCGGTATATCGCATTCAGCTTTAGCCATTGCCTGTAATTCTTCTTGCGTCAAAAATTCTCTTTCCGGTTCACCTGCTTTTATTCCTTCAATAGTATCGCATGGATTACGCTGTATGATTTCATCTTTTAAAGCCTGTTTTAATGCTGCCCTTACTTTATTAAAATATGAGCTTTGCGAATTTTGGGAAAGTGGCTGATTAGCTGGTGTACGGGCTTGCTTCATCAGGTATTCTTTGAAACCTTCTAACCATGCCTTATCTACTTGGGTAAATGTTATATCATGCTTGCAATACTTCTTCATGTGTTTAAGCACACTATCCCAATTGCCATAGTTACCCTGACT
>DMPB01000089.1:1953-4010 GCA_003456175.1 Chitinophagaceae bacterium
TCTTCCTTCTGTTCCTTTGTCAGTTTACCTTTCTCCGGGTCGGGATAAAGTGTAAGCTGCAAGTGTTCATAGTTGCGTTTGCCTTGATGGTAGTAGTCAAGGTATAAAGTGATTTTATCACCTTTGAGCCGTTGGCGAAGTGTTACTTTCATTCTTTCAGTTATTTAAAAAGATTATTGATTTCTGTTCTTGGAATGATAGTACGACTACCCAACTTGGAAGCCTTCAAACTCCCTGCATCAATCAGCCTGTAAATGGTCCATCTGCTGGCTCCGATTAACTGGCAAGTTTCCTGTACACTCAGGAACTCCTTTTGGGTTACAATGGGGTTGAATGGCTTTTGCTCATTCTCTTTTTGAATGACAGCTTCAACCTTTGCATTTCTTGCCCTCTGTTTGTAGGCTGCACTTGCACAGCGATGGGAACAACATTTAGTTGTTGTCTTCTGTGCAATGAATTTTTTGCCGCAGTGCTGGCAGGTTTTTTCTACTTTAATCGTACTACTCATTTTGTTGCTCTTTGTGGCTAACTGTTGCAGGGTGTAGCTGTGTGTAGCACCATTTCACCACTTACTGAATTTTTGTTGCCGGGAAACATGGGCAACAAATCAGGGCAACAATTAGGCAACGAATATAAGTAAAAAAGTAGAGATTGGCAACAAATAAAAGAAAGAGAAAACAGTTAAAACCTATGAAAAACAGGCACTTAACAAACAAAGGAAAGATAATTACTTTCCGATACAGAATTTACTAAATATGTAATCGAGTTGATCTTCGTGGGTTATTTCGCCTGTTATCTCACCTAGAAAATGCAAGCATCTACGAATATCGAGTGCTAATAAATCGCCAGGAACTTGGTGTGTTAATCCATCTGTTATATCTGATAATGATTGTTGAATTTGTTGCAATGCTGCTACATGGCGTGCATTGGTAACAACTACATCTTCGTTAGGTGGCTGTTGTACCGTAGCATTGTAAATGGCTTCTTGCAGTTGTGCAACATCGTGTTTGTTTTGAGCACTTATAAAAAGTGCATTCCATTTACCGTAAGGTGTTAATTGTGTTGGTAAAGCAAGATCGGCTTTATTACCTACTAACAGATAGCGTTTGTTTTGTTGTTGCAAATTGTCAACAATACTGTGTAACGATTCGGGTTCGGTATCATTCACATCAAAAAGGTATACTACAATATCGGCTTTTTCAATAGCTGCTTTGCTTTTGCCAATGCCCACTTGTTCAATCACGTCTTGCGTATGTTCTCTAATGCCCGCAGTATCTATCAATCGAAATAAAATGCCTTTGATGTTAAGTGTTTCTTCAATAGTATCGCGGGTGGTGCCAGCAATATCGCTTACAATGGCTCTATCTTCTTGTAGCAGGGTGTTTAGTAAGGTGCTTTTACCAGCATTGGGCTTGCCTACAATAGCTACTTGAACGCCGTTTTTAACCACATTGCCCCATTGAAAACTTTGCAGTAAATGTTGTACCTGTATGGTAGCTTGTTGTAGTAATTGCATCAGTCTATCGCGGTTAGCAAATTCAACATCTTCTTGGCTGAAATCGAGTTCTAATTCAATGAGTGAAGAAAATTGAATTAGCTCATCGCGAAGTTGTTGTAGGCTGCTGCTAAAGCCGCCTCTTATTTGCCGTAAGGCTGTTTTTTTGCTAGCTTCTGTATTGCTAGCAATAACATCGGCAACGGCTTCGGCTTGCGTTAAATCTAACTTGCCATTAATAAATGCTCGTTGTGTGAATTCGCCAGGTTTAGCAATACGGCAGCCGAGTTGTTGCAGGGTTTCAAGTAATTGTTGTTGTATGTAATGGCTGCCATGACAGCTGATTTCAATAACGTTTTCACCAGTGTAACTTTTAGGCCCTTTAAATAGTGCGATAACAACTTCATCGATAACTACTTGGTTGTATTGTAGTAAGCCTACATGTAAGGTGTGGCTTCTTTGTTGTGCTAAATCTTTACTCGGGAAAATTTCATTTACAATATCAATGGCATTGTTGCCACTAACGCGTATCACACCAATAGCCCCAATACCAGGCGGCGTA
>DMPB01000089.1:4228-6701 GCA_003456175.1 Chitinophagaceae bacterium
GGCGGCGTAGCTAATGCACAAATTGTATCGTTCCAACCAGTTAATTTCCCTAACATAATACGTACTGCTTTGCAGCAAATGTAGTACTATGCTATTTGTAGCGATTAGCGAGCTTTTGGAATACTTAAACTCTTGAAATCGGTTGTAACTAGTTTGGCGATGTACACTATTTGTCCTACATGATAAGGGTAATGTGCTAGTTGCCTCAATATAGCATCGTACACGAGCAGTGGCTCGTTGCGAATTGTGATTGTTTTTTGTAAGTCATCTTCTTTCAGCGTTTTTAAAGTATCTAAAAAAACCTTCCAGCCTTCGTTCCAAAAACTAATAACATCTTCTTTTGAGGAGAGCATAGGTTCAAACTCGGCATCTCGCTTTCGCCAATTTTTTTCGCCATCTTCGGTGAGAAAGTTGGTCCAACGGCTCAGCATGTTGCCGTAAAGGTGTTGTACAATAATGGCAATGCTATTGCTTTGTTCGTTAGGCTGATAAAAGCATTGTTCTGATGTTAACTGTTCGAAAGTTTTGTCGCCCAGTGTTTTATAATATTCGAAACGCTTGATGCTGTCGGCTAAAAAGTTCATGGTTACTTTTTTGAGGGTGTATGATGTTAGAATCCTGCAACACTATCATCGCCGCGTATATCGGCGGCTGTTTCTCTTTTGCCGTAAGGTAGTACACGAATTACTTCTGTACGGCCAATGTTGCCTCGTGGGGTAATGCTATAGCCCATAGCTTGTAAGTGTTCTATTAATGAAGGAGCTACATTTTTTTCAACATATACCACATCGGGCAGCCATTGGTGGTGAAATTTTGGTGCATTGATAGCTTCGGCAGCACTCATATCGAAATCAATGATGTTGATTAAAGTTTGCAGTACCGAAGTAGGAATGGTAGTGCCGCCAGGTGTGCCAACTACGAGGTAAGGTTGGTTGTCTTTGAGTACCAATGTTGGCGTCATACTGCTGAGCATTCTTTTATTAGGAGCAATAGCATTGGCAACGCCACCAACGGCTCCATACATATTAGCAACGCCAGGTTTAACACTAAAATCATCCATTTCGTTATTGAGTAAAAAGCCGGCGCCACCTACAACGGTTTTACTACCATAATTACCATTAAGAGTGGTGGTAATGCTTACCATAGTGCCATCGGCATCAATAATAGAAATATGGGTAGTTTCTTCACTTACGGTAAATGTACTTTGCTTACCAGCCGATATGGTATTGCTCGGTGTAGCTTTGGTACTATCGTAATTACGCCAGCGTTGTTGCAAATAGCGAGGATCGATAAGCATTTGGGTTGGTACAGGATAAAAATCGGCATCACCCATATGTTCGGCACGGTCGGCATATGCCCTGCGTTCTGCTTCTATAATCAGTTGTACCGCCTTCACATTATGAAATCCATATTTACGTAAGGGATAGCGTTCTAACATGCCCAACATTTGTGCTGTTAAAATGCCTCCACTACTTGGTGGCGGAAAACCAATAATCGTATGGTTACGATAGTTGAATACTAAAGGTGTACGAACAGCTGCTTTATAGTTTTTAAGATCGTTATGGGTAATAATACCTTTACCCCTTTGCATTTCTGCAACAATGAAATCGGCAGTAGTGCCTTCATAAAAACCTTTGGCTCCCCAGCGTTGTATACGTTCTAAAGTAGCAGCTAATTCGGGCTGAACAAGTGTGTCGCCTGCTTTCCATGAGGTTGGTTTTACGAATGCTGTTGGTTGAGTATTGTATTGTTCAAACGCAGCTCTGCTATCGTTGAGGTTATTGGCTTCTCGTTCTGTAAGTACAAACCCATACTTCGCTAAATCAATAGCTGGTTGAATAAGTATTTTCAATGGTAATTTGGCATAGGGCAAAGTAGCATCTATGCCAGCAATAGTACCTGGTACACCTGCTGCTAAGTGGCCAAGTTTAGATAGTTGTTCAATCGCATTACCATCTTTGTCTAAATACATATCGCGGTGAGCCCTAGCAGGAGCTTTTTCCCTATAGTCGAGTGCTATTAGTTGTTGTTGATGGGTGCGTGCTAGTAAAAAACCTCCTCCGCCGAGATTGCCAGCGCCGGAGTATACCACTGCCAATGCCAACTGCGTTGCAATGGCTGCATCAAATGCATTGCCGCCTTGCTTCATGATAGCAGCACCTACGAGGCTTGCTAACGGATGGGCACTGCTTACGCTTGCCTTTTGAAACGTATCGCTTTTAACCTGAACGTATTTGTACGGATTAATAGTGCAGGTTGCACATATTAATCTTTTGTTTTTTTCTGGTTGTGCTACTACTTGTATACTAAGTACAAGACTTATTATAATGAAGCTGTATCTAAAAAATTGATGCATACATGCTATGCTTTTGTTGGTTCAATTAAATCCCAAAGGTTGCCATACAAATCTGCAAATACGGCCACTTTACCGTAAGGTTCTATGGTTGGGGTTCTTACAATAGTTACTTGTTGT
>DMPB01000198.1:0-729 GCA_003456175.1 Chitinophagaceae bacterium
AACAGCAAAGCGTTGCAACGACTATCGAATAATTACAACTTCAGGGCTACTTACTGTATCGCTACGATTGCCAGCTTTATCCTTTAAAACAAATAAAAAGAAGCTGCTATCGTTACGGCCTGGGCACTGCGGTGCTTGAATTTCAGGGATGCCATTGCCGAAGTTATAGCCTAGTGTAAGTTCAAAATCGCCACTTGCATTTTTGCCCGCATTGAATTCAGGAACCTTGTAACGTGCAGTAATATTACTGTTGGTACAATTACGGGTTCGCTTAATCATATAAATGGTATCCTCGATATCGCCTTCTTTATCTGTAAATCCGAGTGAAAAAGTAATAGTCGTGCCACGTACTAAACGTTGCGTATTCACAGATTTAAATGTGAGTTGTGGCTTGGTAGTAAATTCATCTTTATTACAAGCAATGATGCTGATGCAGATTAACGATAATAACAATAGCTTTGCTTTCATAACTGTGCTTTCGTTTCAAATGTAATCAAATAGCGGTGTAACATGTTCGATGCCAACCACATTGTTAACAATATTTTCAATGCTCAAATACCTTTCGAACAACTTGCTCTAGATGTGTTTTATTATCAGTATCAACACAATGCGGTATATCAACAATGGTGTAGGCAGCTATGTATTAACGACCCTTTTACGATTCAAAACGTTGCCGCAATTCCGTATTTGCCCATTCATTTTTTTAAAACCCATCAACTAATAACGAGC
>DMPB01000198.1:956-2015 GCA_003456175.1 Chitinophagaceae bacterium
ATAGTATTTGAAAGTAGTGGTACAACGGGTAGTATCAATAGTAAGCATTATGTGGCCGATGCGGCACTGTATAGAAAAAGCTATCTGCAAGGCTTTGAAGCAGCTTATGGTAATGTTCGTAACTATTGTATTCTGGGTCTGTTGCCATCGTATTTAGAACGTAAAGGGAGTAGCTTGGTAACGATGGTAGATGATTTGATTCGTACTAGTAACCATCCGCAAAGTGGGTTTTATTTATACGAGCACCAGGCTTTGGCGGCTGTATTAAAAACGCTGGTTGCTACTGCAACACCAACCTTGCTCATTGGCGTAACATTTGCTTTACTCGATTTTGCTGCCGCATATCCTATGCCTTTAGGTAAGCATATTATTGTGATGGAAACTGGCGGTATGAAGGGCCGAAGAAAAGAACTAACCCTTGAGCAAGTACATGATACGCTAAAAAATGCTTTTCAACTTAGCAGCATTCATAGCGAATATGGGATGACGGAATTATTAAGCCAAGCCTATGCTCAAGGCAATGGTAGGTTGGTATGTAGCAATACCATGCAAGTGTGTGTACGAGCCGAAGACGATCCTTTGCAATGTTACTCAGCAGGCAGAGGCGTACTGAATATCATTGATCTTGCTAATGTGTACAGCTGTAGCTTTATTGCAACCGACGATATTGCAGAGGTATATACAGATGGCAGCTTTCGCATTTTTGGTAGGCTCGATGCTAGCGATGTACGTGGCTGTAGCCTCATGGTAGCCCATTAGTGTAATATGTATCTTATCAAATACCTTACGGTAAATGATGGGTAGCCGGCTCAGCAACCACCTTTGCGAGGGATGCTTTTGTAAATTAATTTCCCACCGCGTTCTACATAATTGCCCGAAATAATAGCATAAGCGTATTTGGGTGCATAAGAAACAAAGTTGCTTCTAATAATAATTTTATCATTCACTTGTAAGCTACGTAGTTGCTGCAATTCTTTTGAAGCCAAAGGACCGAAATTTAAAATGTAATCGGTGTCGTTTATTTGTATCATCACACCAAAACCCAAGCGAGCATTTGCG
>DMPB01000198.1:2230-3797 GCA_003456175.1 Chitinophagaceae bacterium
AAACCCAAGCGAGCATTTGCGGGTAAGGAAAGTGATGTTACAACAGCCTCCATGTTAGCAGCTGTTTTTATTTGTGCATTTATTGTAGCAGCATCTGTTAGTACTTTTTGTCCCTCAGGCGATGTTTTCCATTTTTTAAAGAAAATTCCTTCTGGGGTTGTTTCCCACTGTAATAAGGTAATGTTGCTCGCTGTAGCACTATTTGGCTTTGCCGCAACTTGCTTTGGCTTTTCTTGTTTGGTATTACGATTAGCCATTAGTAGTCCACTAATTACGACCATCAATAAAACGAGCAGATAAAAAACCTTTTTCATACTTTGTAGTTTTAATTAACCAATTAGTTATAGGGCAACGTAATAAAGTGAGATGTGTATCATCGCTTACCCTTTATGTTCAAACGATAGGCTAAATTATACGGAACAGCTTCATAGGATAGTATTTAGATTGTAAATAGTAATGTAAACATTGTAAATTAATTGTTGCCATGGGGCTTTTCAAACGTAACCACATTGTAATGCAACCTAAATACTGGGGTGCGATATTGCTACTTGCCATTATTGCATTTGTTGGGATTGCTTCTAGCGTTGGTAAAAACCATGATTTTGATTTCGCAAAACGAGAAATTTTACTGCGACGCATTGGCCATGAGTTACTCTTACAAGCGGGAGATAGTACTTCTCGTGTATTGCCCATTAAAAAAATCAATGAGCACGAATACGAGATTAGTTTTGAACAAGCTTTTACTTTTCAACCCGAACTACTGGTGCATACAACCCGTCAGTTGCTATCGAAAGATCCTATTGCAACAAATTATATAGTTAATGTATTGCATTGTAGCGATCAAGCAGTAGCTTATGGTTATGCCATATTCGGAAATAAGAAGGAAGATATTATTACTTGTTTAGGCAGAAAGCAACCTAAAGCTTGTTATCGCATACATATCAAGTTTCAGCAGCCAACAACAATTCCAAACACTGTTGGTTTTTGGCTGGCTGTGTTGGTACCAATTGCTGTTATAAGCTATGGCGTAGCAAAATTTGCTCATCGCAGCGCTATTGCTAAAAAGTTGGTAACTACAACGGAGGTTATCTCTTCAAGCATACTACAGCAGGTTGATGGAAATACCTCGGCACTTACAGTAGGTAGCTTATCATTTGATGTAAGTGCCGGAAAATTACTGATGGGCGAAAGCATAACAGATTTAACCAAAACCGAAGCACGTATTTTGGCCATGCTAGCTACAACGCCCAATGTTGTAGTAGCAAGAAGTAAACTTCAAAAAGAAATATGGGAAGATGAAGGTGTTATCGTAGGGCGAAGCTTAGATATGTTTATCTCTAAGTTGCGAAAAAAGCTTGAGATAGACCCTTCTATCTCAATAACCGTAGTACGTGGCAGCGGTTATAAACTTGAGATAGTATCGTAAAAGGCATAACATCATTGGTGGTATATGTACAATTCAATGGTGTTGTGGTTGTTTAGTAACATAGGTTATCATTCAAAGTCATGACATCATTTACCGTAAGGTATTAGGTTAAATGTAATGAGCCGCCCAATTGGGCGGCTC
>DMPB01000198.1:4029-4392 GCA_003456175.1 Chitinophagaceae bacterium
GCCGCCCAATTGGGCGGCTCATTCAGTATTGATACTTTACAAGTAGTAACTAATTATTCACCAATAACTTCGAATTCAACTTCGGTAGTATTACCGTTGCCGAAATCGATGGTTGCTTTGTAAGTGCCTAATTCTTTTACTTCATCTACAATGCTAATACGCTTACGATCAATTTCATAACCTTTTTGGTCGCGGATAGCACGTGTAATTTGAAGCGGTGTAACGCTACCGAAAATTTTGCCGGTAGTACCAGTTTTGGCACCTATTTTCAATGCACCATTTTGTAGTACACCAATAACAGTTTTGATTTCAGCCAATAACTTCTCTTCTTTTTTGCGTTGTACTTTCACACGCTCTTCCCAT
>DMPB01000060.1:0-4490 GCA_003456175.1 Chitinophagaceae bacterium
GGTACTGCGGCTTGCGTTTGATGAAAATTTTCAAACGATTGTTCAAAATCGGTTAAAGCGTCCTGCAATTCAGGATGTTGCGGTAATAGTTGCTCAAGTTCAGCTCTTTCTTCGTTGGTAGCCAAACCCAGTACGTAGCTTTCCACTACCCCACTTGCTATATATGCCTGTATATCCACGGTACTAAGGTTTAATAATGGTTCGTAGCTTAATTAAGGCGGTGCGTAGGCGAGTTTTTACGGTACCTAGCGGTATTTCTAACATGGCTGCAATATCTTCTTGCGTGTAACCATGAAAGTAAGCCAGCTCAACTACCGTTTTCAACTCTGGTTTAAGGGTGTGTACTAACTTTCTGAGTCCAATCACCTCAGCATTCACTTGTGTGCTACTAATATCTTCATATACGGCTTCATTCCATTCTCGGTTTTGTTGGCTGTTCTGAAACCCTTTACTACGTAATGTATCTATTGATGCATTACGGGCAATGTTGAGCATCCAAGTGTATAAACGCCCTTTAGTGCTATCGTAGGTTGCAATCTGTCGCCAAATTTTCACAAAAACTTCCTGCAACACATCCGATGCAAGGGTATTGTCTGTAATAATGCTGCAAACTACAGCATAGATGGCGCCAGCGTAATTGTCGTATAAATAACTAAAAGCCGATTGACTCCTTTGCTGTAACAAAGTAACCAATTCGGCTTCTGTATATTTTTGAGTAGCGTGTTGTTGCATAAGCTTTTACAAAGCGATACCTATTTACGCAACAGGTGGCTCAAAGGTTCAAAAAAGCGTTGCTTAAATTATTAGCCAACTAGTGCTGCATAGGCATCGGCACTCATTAAAGCGTCGAGATCAGCTACGTTTGCTAGTGCTATCTTAACCATCCAGCCTTCGCCATAAGGGTCGCTGTTTACCAACTCTGGTTGCTTTTCGAGGCTGCTATTCACCTCTACAATGGTTGCAGCTACTGGTAAAAACAAGTCACTTACAGTTTTCACTGCTTCTACTGTACCAAAAACAGCCTCTGCTGCTAGGCTTTGTCCAACGGTATTCACATCTACATATACAATATCACCAAGTTCGCCTTGGGCAAAGTCGGTAATACCAACCAATGCAGTATTGCCATCAATAACTTTAATCCATTCGTGATCTTTGGTGTACTTTAAATCGGCAGGAAAATTCATAACAAGTGTTCGTTTAATGGTGCAAATATGCTGATAATATTTGGCTTTGCTTAATTGAGCAAGCGCATTTTCATGTACACATTTTTTAGCGGACGGTCGCTGCCGTTTCTAGGTGCCTTGGCAATTAAATCAATAACCTCTAAACCCTTCACCACTTCACCAAAAACAGTGTAATTCTGGTCTAAAAATGGTGTGCCGCCCAAAGTTTTATATACTTTTCGTTGTGCATCGGTATAGGTGAAAGCAGGATTATTCTGGCGAGCACGGCATTCCATCATGTTAATTTCTACATCGCTATAGGGCTTACCTTGTACAATATAAAATTGGCAGTTACTGCTAGCCATTTGCGGATTATTATCGCGAGCTGCGGCTAAGGCGCCCTTTTTATGAATTAGGTTGTTTTTAAACTCGGCAGGTATGCGTTCTACACCTGGGGCACTACCTGCACCAAGCATAGTGGTGCTATCGGCATTACGGCTGGTAGGGTCGCCTCCTTGAACCATAAAACCATCAATTACACGGTGAAATAGCAAGCTATCGTAGAACCCCTCTTTCACCAAGCGTACAAAATTGTCGCGGTGCTGTGGTGTGCTATCGTACAGTTTTACTACAATCGTACCCATGCTGGTCATTATTTCCACCAGTTTTTCTTTTGATTTTGGCGTTACTGCAACGGTAGATTTAGGTGCGGGCTTCTTTACCTGCGCTTGCACACACATACACGAAACGGCCAAGCTAGCGGCCAACAATACAGATTTCAACATAATTTTTTGGGTTATAATCCTTGTTGCTCGAAATAAAGCAAAATATGGTCTTTCAAGAAATTTTCTTGTTCGTACAAGGGCATTTCAGGTAATGCCTTGCGTTGTTCAAAGTGTGGCCAACCTTCTTCATCGTGGCCTGAAAGGCTGTAAAAGCCACTTGAACTCAATAGCGTACACACGGCTACATGCATTAAATCTTGCTTTTGCTCTTTGGTAATTTTTTCTTGTACAAAGCCCGTTTCTTGCATGCCAATTAAAAACAAAATGGTCTCTACATCAGGCTTTTTTCCAAAGCGTTCTACTAGTTTGGCTTCTAGGTTCCACCAACGTTGTTGTAGGTCTAAACTTGCATTAGTCATAGCCTACAAAGGTAGCCATCGAACCTTACGGTAAATGCAGCCCTTTCAACGTATGGTTACGTTTTGAGAAATAATCTAGCAACGAACCTTACGGTAAATGTGTTAAGGCAATGGTATAAGGTGCGTTTTCATTTGCCGTAAGGCTATTGCTTTTGCCGCAAGGCTATATTTGCAAAAAACAAACCGCATGTTACAGGTAGCCGTACTAAGGCAAAATCCGGAATGGGCAAAAGAACGCTTGCAGCTAAAACATTTTGCTGCAGTGCATTTGGTAGACGAAGCCATTCAGTTAGACGATGAACGCAAAAAATTACAGGCCGCTTTCGATCATATTCAATCGCAAATCAACGCATCGAGCAAAACCATCGGGCAACTAATGGCACAAGGCAAAAAAGAAGAAGCCGAAGCTGCCAAACAGCAAGTAGCCACTTGGAAGACCGAACTTGAGCCACTCAAAACAAGCATGGCCGATGTTGAGCAGCAACTTACCAGTGCCTTGTTACAAATGCCCAACCTGCCAGGGCCCTTAGTGCCGGTAGGCCGTAGTGCAGCCGATAACGAAGTAGTACGCCAAGTTGGCGATATTCCCACCTTGTTTGACGGTGCTTTACCGCATTGGGATATCGCAAAAAAGTATAACTGGATTGATTTTGAGCTTGGTAATAAAATTACTGGAAGTGGCTTTCCGGTGTATATTGGTAAAGGTGCTAAGCTGCAACGAGCCCTTATTCAGTACTTTCTCGATGCGAATACCGAAGCGGGCTATATAGAATACTTGCCGCCATTTATGGTGAACGAAGCTAGTGCTTACGGTACTGGGCAGCTACCAGACAAGGAAGGACAGATGTACTATATGCCTGAAGATAATTTCTACATGATTCCAACCGCAGAAGTACCAGTTACTAACGTGTACCGCGATGAAATTTTAAAGGAAGGAGATCTTCCTATTAAACTCACAGCTTATAGCCCTTGCTTTCGCCGCGAAGCAGGCAGCTATGGTAAAGATGTTCGTGGCTTAAATCGCTTACATCAATTTGAAAAAGTAGAAATTATTCAGTTCGTACAACCCGATAAAAGCTACGAAACACTCGATGCTATGGTGCATCATGTAGAGCAGTTGGTACAAAGCCTCGATTTGCCTTACCGTATTTTACGATTATGCGGCGGCGATATGAGTTTTGCAAGTGCATTAACCTACGATTTTGAAGTGTACAGCGCCGCACAACAGCGTTGGCTCGAAGTAAGTAGTGTTAGTAATTTTGAAAGTTTTCAGGCCAACCGCCTAAAAGCTCGCTATAAAGATGCGAGTGGCAAAACCCAACTTTTACACACTTTAAATGGTAGTAGCTTGGCCTTACCACGTATTTTGGCAGCATTGCTCGAAAACCATCAAACAGAGCATGGTATTCGTATTCCAACTGCATTACAGCCTTATGTAAAAGCAAGTTTGCTAGCGTAATTGCAACCTTCGGCACTTACTATTGTTGTAGCTATTTGGCTGTAATACGAATCAATTATTGAACAAATCATCTTGTTGATGCAACATGTTGTAGCAACAATTCAAGGTACTTATGCAACTATATACACCTTCGCTTACGCAATACCAACGCCTGCTCACTAAAGAAGTGAAAATCGGCGATTTGTTATTAGGTAATGGTCACCCTATTCGGGTACAAACCATGACTACCACCGATACAATGGATACAGAAGCAACTGTACTTCAAACCATCCGTTGTATTGAGGCCGGTGCAGAGTTAGTGCGTATTACAGCACCTAGCAAAAAAGAAGCAGAAAACCTGCAACTCATCAAAAATGAACTACGCAAGCGAGGTTACCACACCCCTTTGGTAGCCGATATTCACTTTACGCCCAACGCAGCCGAAATAGCGGCACGGATTGTTGAGAAAGTACGTGTGAACCCCGGTAATTACGTAGATAAAAAGAAGTTCGAACAAATTGAATATACCGATGCTGAATATTTAGAAGAAATAGAACGCATCAGAGAACGCTTTACACCCTTGGTGCGTATTTGTAAAGAGTATGGCACCGCCATGCGTATTGGCACTAACCATGGTAGCCTCAGCGATCGTATTATGAGCCGCTATGGCGATACACCAATCGGTATGGTAGAAAGTGCAATGGAGTTTCTGCGAATTGCCCGCAGCGAAAGCTACCACAATATT
>DMPB01000060.1:4739-10318 GCA_003456175.1 Chitinophagaceae bacterium
ATATTGTGTTAAGCATGAAGGCCAGTAACACACAAGTAATGGTACAAGCTTATCGGTTATTAGTGCAAACCATGACTAACGAATTTGGCGAATGCTATCCGCTGCACCTAGGTGTTACCGAAGCCGGCGATGGTGAAGATGGCCGTATTAAAAGTGCCGTTGGTATTGGCACCTTATTAGAAGATGGTATTGGCGATACTGTTCGTGTGAGCCTTACTGAAGATCCAGAATTTGAAATTCCAGTTTGCCGCGATTTGGTGAAGCGCTATAACTTCGGTTTGCCAATAATCACAACCGAGCAGGTAACACCGGTTCCGTCAATTGATAAATTACCTTATGTTCCTTTTGAGTACAAGCGTGCAAAAACTTTCGCTGTAGATACCATTGGTGGTAAGCAAGTACCCGTAGTAATTGCCGATTTAAGTAAGCTAACACACCTTACGGTAAATGATTTACGCCAAGTAGGCTACAACTACGATGCCGCTACCGATAAATGGAGCATCAGCGATTTAGCTGCCGATTTCATTTTTACGGGTCATCCAGAGTTGCCCTTTGCATTGCCCGGTACGCTTAAAGTAGTAACATGGCCTAACCATTGGGCTGCTGCAGCCGATCAAAGCAAATACTTCCCCATTTTTGATATCCACGGTTATGTTACCGCCCCATCAAAAAGCAATGTACTCAACTTCGTAATGGTCGATTGCTTTAGCGATGATACCAACATTAACGATTTTACCTACTTAGAAACTATTGCCAACGATCCAACAGTAGTTATTTGTTTAAGCAGTAAGCGAAGCAATGCGGCACAAGCAGTACGCCGTATGGCAGCACATTTGCAATCAAAGCAAATTCAAAACCCTATTATTCTCATTACCGATAGCAACTGGGTAACTGCCGATGAGCATTTAATTCATTATGCAACTGAAACAGGTGCATTATTAATTGATGGAATTGGCGATGGTATTTGTTTGGGCATGTCGGCACAAGCATACCAACAATTCAACGAAACCGCTTTAAGCGGTCGCCGTTATCAGGCGGGCGAAGGTGCCGAGGGGGCTGAGTTCTTTATCAACAATACAGCATTTGGCATATTGCAAGCCACACGTACACGTATCTCCAAAACAGAATACATAAGCTGCCCTAGCTGTGGCCGTACTTTATTTGACTTACAAGAAACAACCGCCAAAATACGAGCTGTAACCAACCATTTAAAAGGCGTTAAAATTGCCATTATGGGTTGTATAGTGAACGGCCCTGGCGAAATGGCCGATGCCGATTTTGGTTATGTTGGGAGTGGTGTTGGTAAAATAACCCTGTACAAAGGCAAAGAAGTGGTGAAGAAAAATATCAATAGTGAAATTGCTGTAGACGAACTGATTCAATTATTAAAAGATAACAACGCTTGGGTAGAACCAGCTTAACAATGGCACAGCACAACATTAAAAATATCATTTTCGATTTGGGCGGCATTTTGCTAACCATCGATTATCAAAAAACAGAAGATGCTTTTGTAGCGCTAGGCGTTCAAAACTTCAAGGCTTTGTATGCACAGCATCATGCAAGCCATTTGTTTGAGCAGTTAGAAATTGGTGCTATCAGTAACGAAGCCTTTTTTGATGCTTTGCGAACTACTGCGAACGTTCATCTTTCAAATGAACAAATAACCACCGCTTGGAATGCTATGTTGGGGCAATTTCCGGCCGATCGTATCGCTGCATTGCAAGCATTAAGCAAGCATTATCGTATATTTTTATATTCTAATACAAATGCTATTCATCATGCTGCGTTTATGCAGATTTTTGAAACGCAATTCCCTGAGATATCTTTCGATAACATTTTCGAAAAAGCATATTACAGCCATACGTTTGGTTATCGCAAGCCTTACGCGAGTTCATACACACAATTACTTGCCGATGCTGGCCTTGCGGCAAATGAAACGCTGTTTATAGATGATACATTTGTTAATATTGAAGGGGCTAAGGCAGCAGGCTTACTTACTGCACACGTTGTTCCGCCTAGTACTTTCTTATCGTTAGGATTATAATAACACCTTGCGGAAAATGTTATCGCTCGAGCCATCATTTACCGTAAGGTATGTTTATTTAACTTCTTCAAAGTCAATATACTCTGCATCGGTAACACTAGTATCAACATTTTTCGCATGATGGCGATGTTGTTGTGTTGATGTTTGCTGATATTGTTGTTGCTGCTGATATTGTTGTTGCGCAGCAGCTTTCATGGCTTGCATTTGTGCTTTTACGGCCCTTGTTGCTTTCATAACAGGTAGTACAATACGTGTTACAAACTTGAATAGCACATAGAGTACACACCCGAAAAACAAGAATTGAAACGGTGTCATGGTGTAAAAGTATAGCTTTCATGCATGCCGCCTTGTTAAAACGCTACAAACAGTTATTTGGAAGTAAATACATTAATCGCTTACATTTGCATCGGAAAAAGAAGCAATTGAAGGGAACGACTAACGTTCCCTTCTCTTTTTAACTGAACTATGGGTACTGAAAATTTTAGTGTAATTGAACGTATAGGCGATTGGGTGAACCAATTATTAGCCGATAGCCCTGAACACTTTTTAGTGAAGGTGAAAATAAAGCCAACCAACAACATCAAGGTGTATGTTGATGGCGATAAAGGTATTACCATTGAACAATGCGTTCATTTGAATAGAAAGCTATATAAGCTTATTGAAGAGAGTGCTATGTATGCCGATGGCGATTTTTCGTTAGAGGTTTCTAGTCCGGGTGTTGATGAACCCTTACAGTTACAGCGTCAGTATCACAAAAATGTTGGAAGGTTTATTGAAATTGTATTTACGAATGATGATGTAAAGGAAGGAAAGTTAATAGCCGTAGCAGAAGCCGATATTTTACTAGAACATACAGAAGGAAAGGGTAAAAAAGCAATTACACAACAATTAGTAATACCTTTTACAGAAATAAAAAAAGCAACCATTCAAATTAAGTTTTAAAAAAAGCGGCAATAGTAGCCGATGATACCATAAATCGAAAAAACAATGGCAAGCATTAACCTTGTAGATGCGTTCCAAGAATTTAAAGACGCAGAAAACATAGACCGCCCTACGATGATGAAGGTGGTGGAAGATGTGTTCAAAACATTGCTTCGCAAAAAATACGGTGCCGACGATAACTTCGATGTTATTGTTAATGCCGATAAAGGTGACCTTGAAATCTTCCGACGTCGTATGATTGTGGAAGATGGCGAAGTGAACGATCCGAATGCAGAAATTGCTTACACCGAAGCCATTAAAATTGAACCCGACTTTGAAGTAGGTGAAGAGTTGTATGAAGAAGTTGATATTCTCGATTTTGGCAGAAGAGCCATTTTAGCTGCAAAACAAACATTGGCAAGCCGTATCAGCGATCTTAAAAAGAATGTACTCGTTAAAAAGTATAGTGATAGAATTGGTGAATTGGTAAGTGCAGAAGTACATCAGGTTTGGAAAAAAGAAGTATTGCTCATGGACGATGAGGGCAACGAACTATTAATGCCTAAAAGCGAGCAGATACCTCAAGATTTCTTTAAAAAAGGAGAAAGTATCCGATGTGTGGTTAAACGGGTTGACTTAAAAAACAACAATCCAGTTATTATCGTAAGCCGCACTAGTCCTGAGTTTTTAGCCAACTTATTAGAAATCGAAGTTCCCGAAATCGCAGATGGCCTCATTAGTATCAAGAAAATTGTTCGTGAACCAGGCGAAAGAGCAAAAGTGGCTGTTGAAAGTTTCGATGATCGTATCGATCCGGTAGGAGCCTGCGTAGGTATGAAGGGTAGCCGTATTCATGGTATTGTACGTGAATTAAAGAACGAGAACATTGATGTAATTAACTATACCAGCAATATTCAGTTATTGATTCAACGTAGCTTAACACCTGCTAAAATCAGCTACATGAATATTAATAACGAAGACAAGCAAGCCGATGTGTACCTAAAGGCAGATCAGGTGAGTTTAGCAATTGGTCGTCGTGGTGTTAATATCAAATTAGCCTGCGAACTAACAGGTTATGAAATTGATGTGTATCGTGAAGCAGAAGAGGGTGAAGAAGAATTTGATATCGATATCGATGAATTCGGCGATGAAATAGATCAGTGGATTATAGATGAATTAAAGCGAGTGGGTTGTGATACCGCCAGAAGTGTATTAGCTTTGAGCGAAGCAGAATTAGAACGCAGAACTGATCTTGAAAAAGAAACAATTAGCGACATTCGTAGAATATTGAAAGAAGAATTCGAAAAAGAGTAACATAGAAGTAATGTTCGGGTTACTAAACTTTCACCACAGGTATTAAGTTTGGCAACCCTTAAGTATAATCGTTTAACGCACAAGCCTAAGTGTAAATAGGCAAAAACCCAAGTAAAAGCTCCGCAACGTTGGAGCCCGTATAATATGTCAGAACTGAAATTACCAAGATTGTTGGCAGCAGCCAAGGAGTTCAACATCGGGCAAGAAACCCTGGTGGATTTTTTGGCAGCTAAAGGTTTTCCGAAAGACGAACTGAAGCCTACCGCTAAGCTAACCGAGGCTATGTACAGAGCCTTACAACAAGAGTTCCAAAGCGATAAGGTGGCTAAAACAAAAGCCGATCAGGTAGAAATTCCAAAAGCAGCAGCTAACGAGGCTCGCAAGCGTAAGGAAGAAGAAGAGTTAGCAGCAGCTGCTAAGCCCGAAAAAGCAGTAGTAGCAGCTACTGAATTGTCCGAAGCGGCAACACCTGCACCTATTGTTGAAGCGCCAGTACCTCCACCGCCCGCAGCTCCTGAGCCAGAGCCAGTAGTAGTAGCTCCCACTCCTGCACCAGCTGTGGTACAAGAAGAGGTAGTTACACCACCTCCTCCACCGCCGCCACCAGTGGTAGCGGAAGAAGCTCCTAAACCTGCACCACAAGTAGTAGAAGAAGCTCCCGTAGTAACTGCGGCTGCTCCTGTCACTGAACAGCAACCAGCTGAACCAGCAGAAGCTCCTGCCGATAATGCAGGCGATGTAGTACGTTTAGAAGCACCTGAAATTGGCGGTCCTAATATTCTAGGGAAGATAGATTTAAGTGCTATTGATAGTAGCACTCGACCTAAAAAAGGTGCTGCACCGCAGCAGCCTGCCAAAAAGCCTGCACCACAGCAAGCACCTAAACCTGCACCACAGGCACCAAGGCCAGCTCAGGCTCCAGTTGCACCTAAGCCTAACCTTACGGTAAATGTGCCTCCGCCACCTCCGCCACCAGCAGAGCCAACGGTAGATGCACCACCCGTAATTGAAAATATTCAGGCAGAACGTTTAACAGGTCCTAAAATTTTAGGAAAAATCAACCTGCCTGTTGATAACGATACACGCCCTAAACAAGGTACACGTGCCGCCGACGAAAAGCGTAAGCGTAAGCGTATGCCAATCGATAAGTCGGGTAATAACTTACCTCCACGTCCACAGGGGCAACCGGGCCAACACCAAGGTCAAGGTGGTCAACAACAAGGTGGTGGTGGTTTCAACCGCGATAACCGCGGTGGCCAGCAACAAGGCGGCGGTTTCAACCGTGGTGGTCAGCAAGGTG
>DMPB01000115.1:0-1689 GCA_003456175.1 Chitinophagaceae bacterium
GATTTTTTCCGATGGGGCAGGGGCTTGTATTGTTGAAGCTAAAACCGATACCACTGCTGGTATTTTAAGTGCTGCAGTACAATCGCATTGTGGGGAAGAAGCTTATTATCTTTATTTAGGTAAGAGCAATTTTCCTCAAAGCGATCCAAGGGTGCGTTACATAAAAATGAAAGGTCGTAAGGTGTACGAGTATGCGATGAAATATGTACCGCAAGCCATGAAAGAGTGTATCGACAAAGCAGGCATATCTATCCACGAGGTTAAAAAAGTGTTCTTACATCAAGCCAATGAAAAAATGGATGAAGGCATTACTGAGCGACTTTTAAAACTTTACGGAATTGATAGCATGCCTTTATTTTTTATGCCAATGAGTATTCATAAGTTGGGTAATAGTAGCGTGGCTACCGTACCAACCTTATTTGACTTTGTAAGAAAACATCAAATGCCAGAGCATCAATTGAATGCTGGCGATGTTGTTGTTTTTGCATCAGTAGGTGCAGGTATGAATATTAACGCAGTTTGTTATCGTATGTAGGCTGTTATCTTTGAAGCTTAATTAAAACTTTTATGAAGAAGCTCGTTCTTTTAATGGTTATGTTTATAATGGTATGGCAAGTGCAAGCCGCCTTAATGCCAACTATCTCCACGCCTACACCCGATAGCGTGTTAACAACTTCCGATGAGGCTGCAATCACTTCAGCAGTTGCTTCGTTCAATAGTTTAAGTAAGGCAGAAAAAAAAGCACGCCTGAAAGTTGCCAAAAAGCAACTCAAACAACTAAAATCCGATAAGCGTAAAGGCCTACTTTCTAGAGCCGAAGAAATAGATCAAACACTGTTAATTATCCTTTGCCTTATTCCACCGTTGGGCGTATATCTAAAAACCAGAGAGTTAGGTTGGAAGTTTTGGGTAAGCCTCCTATTAACACTTCTTTTCTGGTTGCCCGGATTTGTTTTCGCTATTCTGGTGGTGCTAGATGAAATTTAATAACATTTACCGCAAGGTTATCATTATTCAACCACGCTTTAAAGCGTGGTTTTTTGTTTTCCTTACGGTAAATGATCACTCAGGGCCATTATTCTAAGAAAAATTAAGCTAAAAAATAAAACCGAACAACTGTTAGCTTATTTTTGCCGCCAAATACACTACCATGCATTTTCAATTGAACGAAGAACATTTGATGATTCAAAAAGCAGCTCGAGATTTTGCTCAAAACGAGTGCTTACCTGGCGTAATTGAACGCGACGAAAAACAACAATTTCCTAAAGAACAAGTAATGAAGCTTGCCGAGTTAGGCTTCATGGGTATGATGGTAGACCCAAAATACGGCGGTGCAGGTATGGATACCATAAGCTATGTATTAGCAATGGAAGAAATTAGCAAGGTAGATGCTAGCACCAGCGTATGTATGAGTGTGAATAATAGTCTTGTTTGTTGGGGCCTAGAAACCTATGGTAACGAAGCTCAAAAGCAGCAATATTTAACGCCATTGGCACAAGGCCGTAAAGATGGCGATTTATACATCGGTGCTTTTTTATTGAGCGAGCCCGAAGCAGGCAGCGATGCAACAAGTCAACGTACCACCGCTGAAGACAAAGGCGATCACTACTTATTAAATGGTACTAAAAACTGGATTACCAACGGCAACAGTGCCAGCGTTTATTTGGTGATTGCCCAAACCGATGCAGA
>DMPB01000115.1:1922-3202 GCA_003456175.1 Chitinophagaceae bacterium
GCAAGTGTATACCTTGTAATTGCACAAACCGATGCTGCAAAAGGTAGTAAAGGTATCAATGCTTTTATTGTAGAAAAAAGCTGGCCTGGGGTAACTGTAGCAGCCAAAGAAAATAAAATGGGTATTCGTGGTAGCGATACACATACCATTATGTTTACCGATGTGAAAGTTCCTAAAGAAAACCGTATTGGCGAAGATGGTTTTGGTTTCAAATTCGCTATGAAAACATTGGCAGGCGGCCGTATTGGTATTGCAGCACAAGCCTTGGGTATAGCTAGCGGTGCTTACGAACTAGCACTTGCGTATAGCAAGCAGCGTAAGGCTTTTGGTAAAGAAATTATGCACCACCAAGCCATTCAATTCAAACTAGCCGATATGGCTACGCGTATTGAAGCTAGCCGCTTATTGTGCCTCAAAGCCGCATGGGAAAAGGATAATGGTATTGATTATACCGTGAGTGGTTCAATGGCTAAAGTATATAGTTCTGAAACGGCTATGTGGACTGCCACCGAAGCGGTACAAATTCATGGTGGTTATGGTTTTGTAAAAGAATACCATGTAGAACGTTTAATGCGTGATGCCAAGATTACCCAGATTTATGAAGGTACTAGTGAAGTACAACGCATTGTAATTAGCCGTAGCATATTAAAGTAGGTACACCTTACGGTAAATGAAAGTATAAAGAAAGGGGTTAAACTATGTTCAACCCCTTTCTTTATTTGAATGCTTTTGATGATACGTATTAGTGTTAATTACACATGCACTTGATTTTTCTCTTGCTCCCACACTTTTCGGCCATAACCTTTAAATACATGCTTCTCACTATGATAGCTACTGCGTACTAATGGACCACTCTCAACATAATCGAAACCTAATTCGTAACCAATTTCACGCAATTCGGCAAATTCATCAGGATGCACAAAGCGTACCACAGGCAAGTGTTTTGGTGTAGGTTGTAAGTACTGCCCTAATGTAAGTACATCAACATCACTATTACGCAAATCTTCCATGGCAGCAACAAGTTCATCCTTGGTTTCGCCCAAGCCAAGCATGATGCCAGTTTTAGTACGCAAACCACCTTGCTTCAATACTTTTAATACTTCTAAACTGCGGCGGTATTTTGCTTGAATACGAACCTGGCGTGTTAAGCGTTCTACTGTTTCCATATTATGGGAAACAACTTCTTGCCCTCCTTCTATCATTCTGTACAAAGCATCCCAGTTGCCTTTTACATCCGGAATTAAAGTTTCGATGGTAGTTTCGGGAGAAAGCTGTTTGGT
>DMPB01000115.1:3369-3604 GCA_003456175.1 Chitinophagaceae bacterium
GAGCGGCATCAATAACCCGCTGTATTTGATCAACATTGCCTTTAAAATCAGGTATCAATGTTTCTAAGGTAGTATCTGGGTTTAAGTTTTTTACAGCTCTAATAGTGTTGTACCAAATAATGCTGCCACCATCTTTAAGTTCATCACGGTCTACACTTGTAATAACAGCGTGTTTTACTTTCATTAAATGAATTGCCTCTGCAACTCGTTGAGGTTCATCCCAATCTACAGGTTC
>DMPB01000014.1:0-3970 GCA_003456175.1 Chitinophagaceae bacterium
TACAGCGCTTGAAATACACTTAGTACGCATAATCTTGCAGTTCGTCCCTTTTTTTTCGATACATTGTACCAAACGCCCTCATCAACACTTACGTTTGCTTATGCGTGTTGCTTTGGCCATATTTCTTTTGTTAGGGTGCTCAGCCATTAGTAAAATGGCGACAGCACAAAGTAATAGCAACTTAGATAGTAGCTTCGCAGTATTAAAACGTGCAAAAGCCGATACCAATCAGGTACTACAGTTCATTTCATACTCAAATAAATATCGTACACAAGTACTTAATTACGCAAAAGCATTACAAAGTGCTCAAGCGGCAATATTTACCGCAAGGAAAATTAATTACTTGCCTGGGCTTGTATTAGGAACTGTTGCAGAAGCATATGCATTGCGAGATAAAGGCGATAAGTTACAAGCTATCGAAGCATTAAAATATAGTATTAGTGTAATTGAAGCGAACGAAAAGTTCTTCGCAACCACGGCTTTACAGAAAACACATATTAGTACATATACTGCGTTGGCCGAAGTGTACGCTACGAACACGCAGTTTGCATTAGCACAAGAAGTATCTTTTAAAGCTATAAAGCTGGCAGAAAAATATCAGCAACAATATGGGCAATGCTGGTTATCGTTGGCTATTTTTTTTTCACGACAAAAACAATATACCAATGCCCGTAAATATGCCCTAGAAGCACTGGCTTTTTTCAAAGAAGCGAAAGCCATAGAAGATGCAGCAAGAGCCTATGCTTTTTTAGGCAGTTACGATGTAGCAGAAAAGCATTACGAACACGCTTTACTTTATTATGATAGTAGTTTTAGAGCCTATGAAAAAGTAGGCAGCAAGTATGGTATGCGTATTGCATGGTACAATATTGCCAACATACATTTATTGCAAAAAAATATATCGCTAGCTAATTCGTATATACAAAAAACACTGTCTATTACAAGTGAGCAAGATGCGATTAGCATGTTTCATATCAACCAGCTTCATTATAATATTAAAGCTGCTAGCGGTAATCACAAAGAGGCCGTTATAATAGCACAAAAATCGGTGCAGTATGCCCTTGCGGAAAAAGACCTTAAGAATGTAGAGGCAGCTTACACCAATTTATTAGCAGGGTACCTTGCGGTAAATGATAGTGCTAAAGCTTATCAGGTAAGTGTGAAACTCAATGAACTCAAAGATTCTATTTACAACAGTGAGTTAGCCAAACAAATGGCTATAAAGGCAAGTACGTATGAATATGAACGGAAGCAGCAACAAAATTTATTGCTTGCTAAAGAGAACGATCTTATTAAAGCTAAGTTGGCCAATGAACATTTAATGTTAATGGCACTATCTAAAGAAAAGGCAATTAATACATTACAAATAGCACAAGCCGATTCACTTGCACAATGGCTTAAAAAAGAGAATGTATTGCGTCAGCAAGATTTGCAGCAACAAAAAGCACTGAACTACGCTTTACAACAACAACAGCTACTTTCAGCATCGAATATTAACAATGAACGTAGGCTTCGTTGGTACACAAATGGCATTATAGCACTCTTGGCCATACTTGTAGCTATTATATATACGGCTTACCGTAAGCAGCGAGCTGCCAATGTTATCATTCAATCACAAGCCAGTAATTTGGCGGTGTTGATGAAAGAGTTACACCATCGCGTTAAAAACAACCTGCAAATGATTATTGCCATGTTGCGTATGCAGGGGCGGTATCAAGATACCGATAAGAATGTGCAGCAAATTCTTAAGGAGGTTGAAAATCGCTTACAGGCAGTGGCATTGGTACATGAGAAGCTATATAAGCAAACTAATGTTAAAGACTTAATGTTGGGCGTGTATTTAGAGGAGCTGTTAAGTCATTTAAAAGCGCAATCACTTGAACACAAGCCTATAGTTACAGAAGTGATTGATGAGGTTCATTTTGTAACAAATTTAGATACAGCCATACCCATTGCTTTGGTGGTGAACGAAATTGCCATTAATGCGATTAAATACGCTCACCCCACCGATGGTAATGTGCTACAATTACGTATCCATATTTACCGTAAGGAACAAGATTTAGTGCTTGCCATTAGCGATAATGGTCAGGGCTTACCAAATGGTTTTGATATCACAGAAAGTCAACAAATCGGTTTCCGCTTAATCCGTCTTTTTGCAGAACAGTTGCATGCTACTGTAAGTTACCATAACAATAATGGCGCTTGTTACACGCTTGCATATAAGCGGATGTTGGTATGATAATTTTAAAGCTACACACCACTCAAATAATCAAACAAACTTACTTCGGTTGATAGTTGCAATTTTTTGCGTAAGCGGTACCGGCTAATTTCAACGCCACGTACAGAAATATTCAATAATTGTGCAATTTCTTTAGTGGATAAATTCATTCGTAAATAAGCACATAGTTTTAGCTCGTTAGAAGTAAGTGTCGGATGCTTTTCTTTGAGTACAACGCTAAAATTACTATGTACTTGGTCAAAGTGTTTGGTAAAACTTTCCCATTCTTTATCTATATGTTCATCATCGCTTACATTTTTCATGAGTTTGCGTAATGCTTCAACTGTTTTCTCATTGTCAACACCTTTCATTACTTGCAATAACTCGGTTTTGATATTGGTAAGCAGCTCTGCTTTTTTCACCAAATGCATAGCGTTGGCAGCCAGTTCGGCATTTTTAAAACCAATTTCGGCTTCTAGTTTTTGGTTTTGTAGTTCAATAATTTCAGCCGCGTCTTTCTTACGTTCTAGTTCGTGAATGTATTGTATACGTTGTTGGTCTGCTTCGTGTTGTTGTTGCTGTTGTTGCAGCTTACGTTCTTGCCATAAGTACCAAGCATACAATATGCCCATGAATAATAAGGCATAAATAATACGTGCCACTACCGATGCATACCAAGGTGGTAGCACCGTGAAACTGTAACTAGCCACAGCCGATTCTATACCAAGATTGTTTTTCACTTTTACTTCGAAAGTGTACTTGCCAGCGGGTAGGTTGGTGAATTCTTTTTCGGTTCGCTTATCCCAACTGCTCCACTGATCGTCAAAACCTTGTAAGCGATAACTATACATCAAACTTTGTGCATAAGCATATACTGGTGCAGCGTATGCAAATCGTAATACGCTAAAGTTATTCCTGCGTAGTTGTATAGGTGCAGCATCATTTACGTAAGTGTATCCTCCAAAAAGAATACTATCTGTATCGCTTACTACGTGTACACTGCTGATTACAACCTTTGGTGTTGTTACTTGCGACTTATATTTTTTGTAATTAATATGGAAAAATCCCTTGTCGGCAGCTACGAAAATGTTCGATTCATCTTTCGGGTACACATGTTCAAACCCGCTTAAAATTTTATTGGCTAGTTCGGGGAAAAAGATCAGTTTGCCTTTAGCATCACTCATATCAATCACCCCAAGGCTTTTATCTTGTACCAGCCAAATATTGCCATCGCCATCTTCTTTCAGATAACGGATATTGCTTTTCCCTAGCAGTGATTGGTATAGTGGGTGCGGCTTAAATTGTTGTTCATCCTTACGGTAAATGTAGACGCCAGCTGTAGTTGCCACCACAACCTCGCCTCTTATCAAGTAAATGTGATTGCCAAGGTTGGATGGTAGCCCCTGATTGGTGCCCAGTTTTTGAATTCGGTAATTATCTTTTACAGTTAGTAGAAAAACGCCATGGTAAGGGTGCGATACCCAAATATCTTTATCGGCATCTACGGCAACAAACCGCGATGATTCTGCAAAACCATCAATAGGAGTACTGTTGCTTAACTTGCCGTTATTAAACGATAATAATTGTAGGCCATTATAATTACCAGCAACAATATTGCCTTGTTGGGCAAGCGGAATAAAGATCCAATAGCCGGTATTGTTAATCAGCGGTGTTGCATTGTTGCCATTTAATACGAAAGCTCCATCGTTATGGCCCATTAAAAGTTGCCCATTTACAAAGCTGATATTCCAT
>DMPB01000014.1:4212-5652 GCA_003456175.1 Chitinophagaceae bacterium
GATATTCCATACCTGGCCTTTGGTATTGTTCACCAACGTGAAGTTGCCTTTGCTATAGCTAATATCATTGGTTGGTTCAAGTGGTACCGTATATAAACCGTTCGATGTACCTGCGTATAATTGGTTGTTGAATACCATGGCATTATAACCAGAGCCATTCTGACGGTTCGGATTAATTTGCTTAATGGCGCTGTTAAATGCAATAAAATCAATGCCATTATCTAAGCCAAGCCATAGATTTTGCTGTGCATCTTCAAAAATGGAGAGGATATTGTTGTTTTGTAGTCCTTCAGTTCTATTGAATTGTTGCAAAATATTGCCGGCTGCATCGGTAATGTACACGCCATTGTTGTTAGTGGCAAAGGCGTATCGTTGCTCTTTTAGTGGAATGGCACTGTAAATACGATCGTTTTTTAAGATTTCGTTACTTAAAAAGCTATATGGAGTGATGTTACCGCTTGGTTGCCAGCTAAAAACGCCATTTTTTAATGTTGTAACTAGTAGAGTACCACTTGGATGCAGTAAAATACCGGTTACCATATCATTAAAAGGCAGCTTACTTTTACCCGTAAGGGTGGCGAAACCTCCATTTTCAAACCTAAAAAGTCCGGTTTCATAATCATGGGCATATAACTGTTCATTACAGGTTCCCAAAAAACTCCATACTGTTCCAGCTTTGAAAGAGGTTATTTTGCCTGCGGTATATTTAAAAATATACTTGTTAGTTCTAAAAAAAATACTCTTTCCAAGGGCTACAATATCCCAGACATCGCCAAATGAGCGTTCTTGCAGGGGTACTTCGGCAACTATCGACACATACTGCAATCGCCCGCTGGCATCGGGCTTGAAAAATCCGAGCTCATCTTGGCCACCCACAAAAATTTGTTGGTCGTTGGCTACGTACACTGAGCGTACATTGGTTCGGTTGGGTAGGGGGTAAATACTCCAGAAAGCACCATCGTAACGTAGCATACCCTCGTTGTTGGCCACATATAGTAAGCCCCTGCTATCTTGATGAATACCCCAGTTCTGAGTACCGGCGTTGTAGGTTTGCTTCGAATAATTCAGTATTTCGGGTAGGGTAATAGTGTTTTGTCCTAACGCATATAAGGGAAAGCATAATATGAGCAGTAGCAATCGCATGATGTAGGCTAAAATACGGAGTTGTAGTGATACTAGCTACAATTGATGTAGTAATGATGTAGTAAAAAACGATTGATTATCAACGATTTTTATTTTTTGATGTAGTATTGAAGAGGCTTAAAATTTCGAAGACGCCGCAGTTGAAAATAATTTTGAAACATCATCATCACAGATTTTTTCAACTTAAACGATTGCAGATGAAACTAAAACTTGCACTGCTGTGCCTAGGTTTTATGTTAGCTAACTGGCTCAACACTACCTATGCCCAAACCGTTACTGTTACTGGTAAGGTTAAAA
>DMPB01000014.1:5902-11206 GCA_003456175.1 Chitinophagaceae bacterium
AAAACAACCGCTGAGTTACTCTCGGGTGTTTCAGTTACACAAGAGGGCACTAACAAAACCTCCCTCACCGATGCTAACGGTTATTTCTCCATCACTGTACCCAAAGGCGCAACACTTGTTTTCACTTATGTTGGGTTAACGCCTTACCGCCTTATGGCAAATGAGAACGCAGCTGTAGACATTCTTCTTGAAGAAGGTTCCAACAAAGCCATGGACGAAGTAGTAGTTATTGGTTACGGCGCAAAAAAACGTAAAGAGCTTTCTACCTCTGTAGCATCTGTAGGCGCCAAAGAAATTACTGCTACACCTGTTGCCGATGCTGCACAAGCACTACAAGGCCGTGTATCGGGGGTAACTATTGTGCAAAACAGTGGTGCTCCGGGTGGTACAGGTGGTACCGGAATTAGAATTCGAGGTATTTCCTCGTTAACAGGTACCAATAACCCACTTATTGTAGTAGATGGTTATCCTTTACCAGATCAGCAAGCCGATAACGTGCTTAACTCATTTGGTGTTGGTGATATCGAATCAATCGATGTACTTAAAGATGCGGCTGCTGCCTCTATTTATGGTGTTCGTGCCTCAAATGGTGTTATTATGATTACCACCAAGCGTGGTAAAGCAGGTAAAACGAGCCTAACCGCCGATGTATATCATGGTATTCAACAAGCTTGGCAGTTACCAACCATGTTGAATGCACGTGAATATGCCATTTTAAATTCTGAAGCTCGTATTGCTAGTGGGTTACAGCCTATTCCAAAACTAACCGATTTCAATGCGATTGAAGCTCAATATGGCAATGGTGTTAACTGGCTCGACGAAATTTTCCGCCGTGCTGCCATGCAAAGTGTGAACATCAATGCTAGCGGTGGTTCCGATAAGGCACAGTACATGTTTAGTGCCGGGTACTTTAAGCAAGATGGTATCATTTACAACACCAACTTCGAACGGTTTAACCTTCGCTTCAATGGCGACGTTAAAGTAACGGATCGCATCAAAATTGGTAACTCACTTTCTATGAATAAATTCATTGAACGTGGTGCCGATACTTACACACCTTTCAACAGTGTTGTGTTACTCGCATTAACATCTCCTCCAACAGTAACGCCACGTAATACCGATGGTACTTATGCAGGTGGTAACGGTAGTGTAGATGGGTTTAATGAACCTAACCCAATTTATCAGTTAGAAGTTCCTAATAACCGCAATACCAAATACCGTATTACAGGTAATGTTTATACCGAAATCAATTTGGCAAAAGCGTTGAAGTTTAAAGCTGTATTTGGTGCCGATTTCAATTATCAAGAAATCAACAACTTTAGTCCTGCAACGCCAAGTTCAGGTGGCCGTCCATTTATCTTAACAGGCTATTCTGTTCAAAAAGGTTTTTATCCTGATTATTTGGCCGAATACACTTTGTCTTACGATAAAACATTTAATGGTAAGCATAAAGTAAGTGCTGTAGCCGGATACACTTTCCAAGAGAATCGCTTTTCTTACGTGTTAGCCGGCCGTGGTGGTAATTTCACGCAGAATATTCCTGTGTTGAACGACATCATTTTTAGAGCTACCGATATTTCGCAAACCTACAACGCCGCTGAAGATGGTATTAACAGTCGCTTAATGTCGTACTTTGCTCGTGTAAACTACGATTTCGATGGCCGTGGTTTCTTCGGCTTCTCTATCCGCCGTGATGGTAGTTCAAATTTCGCTCCTAACAATCGTTTCGCAGTCTTCCCATCAGTATCGGCAGCATGGCGTTTATCGCAAGAAAAATTCATGCAAAACATCAAGTGGTTGAACGATTTGAAGGTACGTGCTAGCTTTGGTTACACGGGTAACCCGAACGTAGCTGCATTTGCATACATCCAAAGTATCAACCAAAGTTTCCAATACACATTCGGTAACTCTAGTGGTTCTGGTGGTGTAGTAGGTGCAGCAGCGCCAAGTCGCTCTTACAATCCTGATATTCGTTGGGAAAAGAACGAGCAGTTAAACATTGGTGCCGATGCTAGTATGTTCGACAACCGCTTAACAGTGGCACTCGATGTGTATCAGCGTCGTTCAAAAGATCTTATTCTATACGTAGCACCTCCATTTGTGTCTGGTACTTATGAATCAGTTCCTTTTAATACTGGTACGCTTCAAAACAGAGGTATTGATCTTTCCCTTACGGGTAAAATAATTAGCAATAAGCACCTCAACTGGACTGCCACTGCTGTTGCTGGCGCTTACAAGAATGATGTAGTTTCTTTAGGTTTATCAGCACCGCTCGATAACGGATTTTCGAGAATCACAGGTGGTAGCTTACGTACTATACAAGGTGCTCCTGCTAACTTCTTCTTTGGTTTTGTAACCGATGGCATTTTCCAATCTTATGAAGAAATTGCTAAGCATGCAGTACAAACAGCCGGCTCTAACCCAACTACAAGTACTGCACCTGGCGATATTCGCTTCAAAGATTTAAATGGCGATGGTGTTATTAACGATCAAGATAGAACTAATATTGGTAATGCTAACCCAACATTCACGTATGGTTTAACCAATACAGTTACTTATAAAGGCTTTGAATTAAGCGTTTTCATTCAAGGTTCTGAAGGTAACCGTGTATTAAACTTTACACGCTGGTATACCGAAGGTGGTGTAAGTAATGGTAACTACAGTAATAAAGTTATTGAACGTTGGACTGGTCCTGGTACAAGCAATAGCATGCCACGTTTAATTTTAAACGATCCAAACGGTAATAACCGCGTTTCAGACAGATTTGTCGAAGACGCTTCTTACATCCGTTTGAAGAATATTCGTCTTGCCTACACCTTACCAGCAGCAGTTACTAAGTTTTCTAAGTTAAAGCGTACCCAACTTTACGTAAGTGCCCAAAACCTAGTTACCATAACTAACTACTCTGGTTTAGACCCTGAAGTTGGTGGTGGTGTAGATATTGGTTTCTATCCACAAGCTAGAACTTTCTTGGCTGGTATTACTGTTGATTTTTAATTGAAAAACATAGTTCATGAAACCTATTACAAAATATACTTTCCCGCTATTGGTAGGCGTGAGCATGTTGTTTGCTCAATGTAAAAAGGAGATGCTAGACATAGCACCTACTATTCCTATCAACTCTGTTGATAATTATTATAAGAATGAGGCTGAAGCTATTAATGCTGTTAATGCTACCTATACGCCGCTTTCTGCTATCTATAATGGTGCTGCATGGCATTTTGGCGATATCATGAGTGATGATGCCGACCTCGGCGGCGGTGGTGGTGGCGATGGTTTAGAAACCGCCGAGCTAGATAACTTTACCGTTACCTCATTCAATCCGATTGTCAACTTAATGTGGGCACAATGCTACTTTGGTATTTTACGTGCCAATCTTGTAATTACAAAAGTGCCAGAAGTGCCAACGATGACCGAATCTATTCGTCGTAGAAGTATTGGCGAAGGTCGCTTCTTACGTGCTTTGTATTATTACCATCTTGTACGTTTGTATGGCGATGTTCCTTTATACACCAATGTAATTACAGCCGAAGGTGCTGCCTCCATTGCCCGTTCTCCGCGTCAGCAAGTGTACAATCAAATCATCGATGATTTAAAGCAAGCAGAAACTTTACTTCCTAATACCTATACAGGTGCCGATAAGGGTAGAGCAACTGCTGGTGCAGCAAAGGGCTTACTAGCTGCTGTATATTTAACACTAGGCGATAAAGCTAATGCTGCTGCAAAAGCGAAAGAAGTAATTGACAACAGAGCCTTATACGGTTATGAACTATGGGCCAATTACGGCGATAATTTCTCTTTAGATAACGAGAATGGTCGTGAGTCAATGTTCGAAGTGCAATATCGTAGCGGCGGCGGCCAATGGAGCGATTTTGGTGCTGGTCACAAACTAAATACTTTCTTCGCTCCACGTGCTCAAGATATCGTACAATCTTCTGGTTATGGTTGGAACGTACCAACTAAAAACTTTGCAGATCAGTACGAAAAAACAGGTGCAAACTACAATACCATTACCGATCGTCGTCGTCCTAGTACTATGTGGATTCCAGGCGACAGGTATGCACCATTGAACTATACACAACCTGCTCAGTTGGTAGGTTCTCCGCTAGGTTTAAATGTGCGTAAGTATTTTGTACCTGTAACCAATACGCTAGGTGATAATGGTGGTTGGACTTGTGCCCTCAACGTACCAATCATGCGATATGCAGAAGTGCTATTAATTTATGCCGAGGCGGCAGGGCCTGCTTTAGGTAAGCCATTTGCCGATCAAGTTCGCGCTAGAGCAGGGTTAGCACCATTACCAAATAACCTTTCCGATGCACAATACCTTGAGGCTATCTACAAAGAGCGTCGTTTAGAATTTGCGTTCGAAATGCACCGTTGGTACGATTTGTTACGCCACCCCGATCCAAATTACTTTATCACAGTAATGCGTGCTGCTGGCAAAACAAATATTGCTGCTAAACATCGCTACATGCCTATCCCGCAAGGCGAACGCGATAAAAATCCTAATCTAACACAAAACGATGGCTACTAAAATGCTTTTCATGAAAAAGACAACTTTATCATACGCAATCGCACTGTTAAGCATCGCTAGCTTATTCACACAGTGCAAGAAAGATGATCTTTCCCTTACGGGAAATGCTTCTCAAGCCGACTTCACATTTACCCAAGTGCCTGGTGGCGATTCGCTGCCTTACACCCCGCAAATCAATTTCACTAGCACAGCTAAAGATGCATTTATTCATCAATGGAGCTTTGGCGATAACCTTGGCACCTCCCCAGAAATAAATCCGCAATACAAGTACCGTAAAGGTGGTGTGTATAATGTAACACTTACCACTGTTGGTACCAACGGTAACAATGCAATCACAAAATTGGTGAACGTTACAGATGCTTGTAGCAACGATTTTTTCAGCAAGCTTACTAATTGTGCTATTGGTGAGTGGACTTGGAGTACCGATGGCGATGCTATTCGTGTATTATCACCTGATGCTACACAAGTATACTTCGCTGGCGCTGCCAGTGGTTGCCAAGCCGATGATGTGTACAAGTTTAATGCCGATGGTACTTTCACCTATGAAGCTAATGGCCAAACACTAGATGTTCAGGCAGGATATAGCTGTCAGGCACCAAAGCTGAATGCTACTTCTTTTAAAGTTGTAGCAAGAACGGGTCAGCTGCCACGCATTGTATTACCTCGTATTGCAACAGGCCGTCCATTCATTGGTACAACCGATGTGGTAGATAGCAATTTGTATCGTGTAATGTCGTACACCGATAATACAATGACCTTGCGTGCTG
>DMPB01000014.1:11448-13728 GCA_003456175.1 Chitinophagaceae bacterium
AGGCGGTACCATCTTAGAAGTGAAATTGAAAAAGGTGGTGGTATTAACTATCGCCGATATCAAAAACATCTTAACAGGTGGTAGTAGTAAAACTTGGCGGTTAGATCCTACTCCTGGTGCCAATGCCATTATTGTAGGTACCGAGAATAATCCAGCGCAATATTTTGGTGGTGGTCCGCTCGATCCTAGCTGTCAAACCGATGATACTTATACGTTCAATAATACCAACGTTATCTATAATGCTAACGGTGCTACTTTTAATGGTGGTAACATTGCTCCAAACTACAATTGTGGTGCAGACAGATCATTTAATGTAGCGTATACATATGGTGCTAACACTAGCGGATTTGCCGGTTTGGCTACCATACAATTGCCACAAGCGCCGCCAGTAACGTTTATCGGTACTACCGATGTTCCAACTGAAAATATGTATCGTATTATTGAGATTACGCCTACACGCTTAGTACTACGTGCCGGTAATGGTACTGGTACAGTCTTCCAATTCAAGTTTATACCGCTTTAAACCTCCGAAATATGCACCTAACAAAATTTAAAAGCATGAACCTCTTACTATTATGGGCATTCATCATCAGTAGCTGTACGGAAAAAAAAGATATACCTACGGTTGCTCAGGCACAGCCCGTTACCGATAAAAACTGGCAGTTCGAAACTACTCCAGTATGGCAAGACGAATTCAACGGAACTACCGTTGATGGTAGTAAATGGAGCTTTGAAACTGGCGGTGGTGGCTGGGGTAACAACGAGCTACAGAATTATACCAATGGCAACAATGCTACAGTAGCTAACGGTAATCTTACCATCACTGCTCGTAGAGAAAGTAGTGGTGGGCGTGAATATTCTAGCACTCGTATGATTTCACGTGGTAAAGGCGATTGGTTGTACGGTCGTATCGAAGTGCGAGCCAAATTACCTCGTGGTCGCGGTACTTGGCCTGCCATATGGATGCTTCCTACCGATAATCACTACGGTACATGGCCTGCTTCTGGTGAAATAGACATTATGGAGCATGTTGGGTACGATCAAAACAAAGTACACTTCAGTATCCATACCTCTGCATACAACCACATGCGTGGCACACAGCGTACTACCAATAAAATGGTGCCTACAGCTTCAGACGATTTTCATGTATATCGTGTTGACTGGACTCCATACGCAGTGCGTGGTTTTATAGATGGTGTACAGTACTTTGAATTTGTTAACGAAAATAAAGGCTTTACTACTTGGCCTTTCGATAAGCGTTTTCACCTTATCATGAACATTGCAGTTGGTGGTAACTGGGGTGGTGCGCAAGGGGTTGATAATAATGCCTTTCCAACAAGCATGACGGTAGATTACGTTCGTGTGTTTAAGATGATTGAATAATAGTTTTTTGTTTGTTTTCAAGAAGGGCGTTTTCATTGCGTTTTTATAACAAAATGAGCGCCTTTCTTTATAAATTCACCAACATGAAGAAACAAATTGTAAGTATCGCTATAGGTATAGTTGCTACGCTAGCTGTTGGCGTTGCAAAAGCGCAGTTTAAAAGAGCTATCGACAGTACTGAAATTAAAATTGAAGAGCTACTCAAACGCATGACGCTTGCCGAAAAAATTGGTCAAATGAACCAATACAACGGCTTTTGGGAGGTTACAGGGCCGGTACCTAAAGATGGCGATGCTAAAGTAAAGTATGATCATTTACGTAAGGGCCTCGTCGGCGCTGTATTAAATGTGCGTGGCGTTGAAAATGTTCGTAAGCTCCAAGCCATTGCTGTGAATGAAACACGTCTCAAAATCCCATTACTCTTTGGTTACGATGTTATTCACGGCCATAAAACAATCTTTCCTATTCCATTGGCCGAGTCTTGTAGTTGGGATCTCGAGGCTATTGAAAAAGCCGCACGTGTAGCAGCTATTGAAGCATCGGCATTAGGTATTAACTGGACTTTCGCTCCCATGGTCGATATCTGCCGCGATCCTCGCTGGGGTCGTATCATGGAAGGTGCGGGTGAAGATCCATTCTTGGGTACACAAATTGGGTTAGCTCGTGTCAAGGGTTTTCAAGGCAACAACCTTGCGGCACCTAATACCATTGCTGCATGTGCCAAGCATTTTGCCGGATATGGATTTTCTGAAGCAGGCCGCGATTATAACACGGTCGATCTCAGTCATGTAACCCTCCATAATATCATCCTTCCGCCGTTCAAAGCACTTGCCAAGGCTGGAGTAGCCACTTTTATGAATGCGTTCAATGTAGTTGATGGTGTTCCTGCTACAGGTA
>DMPB01000014.1:13965-14834 GCA_003456175.1 Chitinophagaceae bacterium
GTTCCTGCTACAGGTAATGCATATTTGCAACGCGATATTTTAAAACAAAAATGGAACTACAAGGGAATGGTAGTATCCGATTGGGGTTCTATTGGCGAAATGGTACCTCATGGTTTTGCTGCCGATTTAAAAGAGGCGGCTCACCTTGCGGTAAATGCTGGTTCTGATATGGATATGGAAGCAGCAGCCTACGTTATGTACCTAGAAGCACTGGTAAAAGAAGGTAAAGTAAAAGAAGCAACGATTAACGATGCCGTTCGCCGTATTCTTCGCTTGAAGTTTCGTTTAGGTCTATTCGACGATCCGTATCGTTATTGTAACGAGCAACGCGAAAAAACACTCATTTATCATCCCGATCATATTGCTGCAGCTCTCGATGTAGCTACCAAATCTATGGTGCTCTTAAAAAATGAAAATCAACTACTGCCGTTGTCGCCTTCGCAAAAAAACATCTTGGTGATTGGTGCATTGGCTGCCGATAAATCAAGTCCGCTCGGTAGTTGGCGTATTGGTTCCGACGATGATATTGCTGTGAGTGTATTAGAAGGTTTGAGTAAGCATACAAATAACTATACTTACGTAAAAGGTGCAGATGTAGCACTTGGTAAAAGTGACTTCTTACACGAGGTTAAAATCAATACAGCCGATACAAGCGAGTTCGCAACTGCAGTAGAGGCTGCTAAAACAGCAGAAGTCGTTATCATGGTGTTGGGTGAACAGGGTTTTCAATCTGGCGAAGCTCGCAGTACTAGCAGTTTACAGTTGCCCGGTGTACAACAGAAGTTACTCGAAGCTGTGCGCCGTGTGAACAAGAATATTGTATTGGTATTAATGAATGGTCGTCCTTTAGCCATCACTTGGGCACAAGA
>DMPB01000014.1:15096-15722 GCA_003456175.1 Chitinophagaceae bacterium
TATAGAAGCTTGGCAACCTGGTATTCAAAGCGGTAACGCGATTGCCAATATATTATTTGGCAAGTCTAGCCCTTCTGGCCGCCTCACGATCTCTTTCCCACGTAATGAAGGACAAATTCCCGTGTACTACAATCATTACAGCACTGGCCGCCCCGATGCAAAAGATGTAGTGTTTTGGTCGCACTATGCCGATATCCCCAATACACCATTATATCCTTTCGGTTATGGCCTAACCTATACTACATTCAAGTATAGCAACTACCTTGTAGCTAAAGTCAACGATAAAGTGCAAGTACAGGTTACAATTACCAATACAGGCCAACGCGATGGTGAAGAAGTCGTACAACTATACATCCGCGATAAATTTGCAAGTATCGTTCGTCCAGTTAAAGAATTGAAAGGTTTCAAAAAGCTAGCTATTGCAGCTGGCAAGTCTGTAGAAGTATACTTTGAGCTCACTAAAACCGATTTAAGCTTCTACAATGCCAAAGGTGATTTAATATTCGAGCCCGGAGCATTCGATATCATGGTTGGTCCTAACGCAGCAGAAGTAAGTACACAAACCATTGTATTCTAAAGCTACAAGCAATATCAACTAAGTCTTTGCCCTCTTTGGAGGGCATTTT
>DMPB01000024.1:0-3078 GCA_003456175.1 Chitinophagaceae bacterium
AATGAAAACAAATTAGAAGCCATGCGAGGCTTACTACGCTGCCAATACAAGCAAGCAAAATATAGCGATGCACTTACCAATGCACAAGAGCTTCTACAACAAAAAAATATTGCCACTGATGATAAAATGATGGCCAATATTGTTATTGCTAAAACATATCAAAATAACAACCAGTTACCAGAAGCTACTACAGCTTACAAACAAGTAATTGCTTTAGGGAAAAGCGAATACAGTGCAGAAGCTCGTTTAAGGTTAGCAGAGATATTATTGACACAGGGCAAACTTACCGATGCCGAGAAAGCCGCTTTTGATGTGGTTAATAAAGCTGGTAGTTATGAATTCTGGATTACAAAATCGTACATCTTACTTGGAGAAGTGTACCTACAACAAAAAGATTACTTTAATGCAGAAGCCACTTTAAAAAGCGTAGTGGATAACGCTACCATCGGCAGCTTACAATCAGAAGCTAAAGCAAAGCTAGATATAGTATTAGCAGATAAAGAAAAGAACAGTAAAGTAAATCCATAATTAAAGCCCTATGACTTCAAATATATTTTTTTCAGCATTTCTTTTACTTGCAGCAATACCAATTTCGGCGCAAACCAACAGCAGGACAAACAACAACGATACTTTACCAAGTAAAACAGTAGTTGTAACTTCTGCTTTTAAGCCTTCGCTACAACGATCTAACAAAATCAACTTTTCGGCTACAGCTTTACCGCAAGATTCTAGTCGCCCAACATTACAGTATCAAATACCTTCACAGAATTTATTTTTTGTATACGAACCAACACCCTTGCAACCTTTAGCACTCTTTGTTGACACAAGTTTTCGTTGGACAAACCATCATTTCGTGAAGCTTGGTTATGGCAACTTTGCAACTCCATTTGCATCTGTAGATTTATCGTTAGGAGATGGAAAGCATAACATGACCAACCTGCATGCTTTTCATACCAGTAGCAAAGGCAATCTTGCTTTCCAAAACACCTCTAAAAGTGGCATTAGTTTAGTTAGCATTTTACATACCCCACGTAACGAATGGAATGGCAAGCTTGCATTCACCAACTTTACACAATATCAATATGGCTTTCAGCCCGACACTATAAAAAGCTTTACCGAGGATAGCTTACGCCAGCGTTTTAGCAATTTGCAAATAGAGCTAGGTTTTCGCAATAAAGCAACCAATAAGTACGGCATTAACTACGCACCGCAACTGCAACTGCATCGCTTTACAGATGGAAGAAGTAACGGCGAAACTAACATTCGCATACAAGCCCCACTTAGCAAAACCATCGGTGAGATTTTCGCACTGCAACTTGGCATAGATGCTAATTTGAGTAATTACAAAACAGATTCTATTAGTGGCATCAGTAACAATATTGTAAGCATTTCACCATCATTACAATATAACACACCACAGCTAAAAGTTGCAGCAGGCTTTCATCCAACATGGAATAATAACGTTTTTGTTTGGCTTCCATACATTACAGCAGAAGCTAAATTAAAGAACGAAAAATTCGTATTATTAGCAGGCTGGCAAGGATATTTTCAAAAAAATAATTATGCGTATTTAGCACAAGTGAATCCGTTCATTGCAGCACCAACTAGCTTCACGAATACTCGCTTTAGCGATGTGTTTGCAGGCATAAAAGGCAGCATAGGCAGTCACTTTACGTTCAATGGCCGCTTAAGTTTTCAACAACGCACCAATCAGGCATTGTTTTTGAACGATACCCTTACGGGTAAAAGTTTTAACGTAGTACACGAAGCTTCTTTACAAGTGCTTAGTATTCGCGGAGAAATTGGCTACAGCATTCAAGAAAAATTACAATTACTAGCAGGTATTACGCTGAATGATTTTCAGAAACAAGAACAATACACAACCGCTTACGGATTGTTGCCTATGCAACTCAACGGTAGTGTTCGTTGGCAGATACTGAAAGATCTTCTAGTAAAAGCCGATGTGTTTTTTTGGGATGGTGCACAATTTCGCAACAAGCAACGTAGCGATATAAAAATGAATGCTGCTGCCGATTTAAATGTAGGTTGTGAATTTGCTGTTAGTGATAAAATACAAATCTGGGCACAATTCAATAACATACTCAATCAACGTTATCAACGCTGGAATCAGTATGAAGTACTAGGCTTTAATGTGCTGGGTGGCGTTATTATTAGGTTTAGTAAGTAGTAACTACATTTACCGTAAGGTTATACAAGCGTCGACTTTCCATCGGCGCTTGTCATTTATACACTACTTGTGTGTTTAGTTATTATTTTGCAGCATGCAAGCCACATTAATCGCTTATTTATTTGCACATCAAAAGCTGAGTCTGCCGGGTATTGGCAGCTTTGCCATAGAGCATGTACCGGCTCGGGTTAACTTCGCCAACAAGCAATTACAACCGCCCTTTCCTGTTGTACGCTTTAGCATGGAACACGCTATGCCAGATAATCATTTTTACGATTTTGTTTGTAACCAATTACAACTAGATCAGGCAACTGCTATCAATAAACATAACGAGTATTGCTATCAGTTGAAGAGCAACTTACAACAACATAAACAGGTACACTTATCTGGGCTTGGCACATTGAATAGAGAGTTTGCTAATACTTACACTTTTCAAAGCGATATAGATGTAGAGCAACTCTACCCCACCATAGCTATTGAACGCATCATAAGAGAAGATGCTACACATGCGATTACCGTTGGCGACAAAGAACTTTCAAACACAGAAATGAAAGTCATCTTACAAGATGAAGTTACTACTACCGACAAATGGTGGTGGTGGGCTATTGCACTAACAATTGTTGCACTCATACCCATTTTAATATATCACTTTGCATAAAAAATATTACTATATAAAAATATTACTGCTAACACTTGGTTGCATATATGCCAATGTAGCATTTACCGCAAGGGTAGATACTGTTGTAATTGCTGCAAGTAACATGGTCGTACAACATAAAGCTATTGTTATTGTTCCTACTACTACCACAGCACCTGTACCCGCTGTGTACTTGTTGCACGGCTACAGTGGTAATTATCGTAATTGGTTTGATAAAGTTGCGCAACTACAA
>DMPB01000024.1:3296-9156 GCA_003456175.1 Chitinophagaceae bacterium
GATAAAGTTGCGCAACTACAATACTGGGCCGATATGTTTCAGATGCTTATTGTTTGTCCGGATGGTAATTACAGCAGTTGGTATTTGAATAGCCCTATTGATACCACTAGTAAGTACGAAGATTACATTGTTAAAGACGTTGTTACCTATATAGACAAGCATTACCTTACGGTAAATGAAAAGCAAGCAAGGGCAATTACAGGTTTGAGTATGGGCGGCCACGGCGCTTTTTACATCGGCTCTAAATATCCACAACTATTTGGGGCTTACGGTAGTATGAGTGGCGGCCTAAATCTTCTACCCTTTTCAAACAGCTTTGATATTATAAAGTTATTAGGTCGCGATACTACCCAACAAGGTTACTATCAGCAATACAGCTTTTTGCAACGAGCAGCAACGTATCATTTTGATACTACACAAGCCATCATTTTTGATTGTGGTAGTAGCGATTTCTTTTTTCAACATAATGAAGCCGTACACCAACTACTAACTCAACGTAAGATTGCACATACTTACACGGTGCAACCAGGTAAGCACAATTGGGATTACTGGAATAAAGCCGTAGCACAACAACTACTATTTTTCTTTCAATATTTCAAAAGCAATAGGCATCATAAATAGTTACTGATTTCGGCATTTATAATAACCATGTTGTTGATATATTTAATACATCAACAACTTTATTGTTATGAATAGAAATTACAATCAATCGAAAGAAGTAGTATCTGCCTTAATAAAAATTGGCGGTACGCTAATAGTAATCATTCTTATTTGGATGTTTGGCTATCCGGTATATCGTGTATGGCAACAAAGTTTAGAAGGCGAGGCCGAACTAAAACGAGCCGAGCAAAACAGAAAAATTGCTGTACAAGAAGCAGAGGCTAAAAAAGAAGCTGCAAAAAGCCTTGCCGATGCAGAAGTGATTAGAGCGCAAGGCGTGGCAAAAGCCAATGAAATTATTGGCAACTCCTTGAAGAATAACGAAGAGTACTTACGCTATTTATGGATTGATAATCTAGAGAAAAATCAGAATGCCGTTATATACGTACCCACAGAAGCAGGGCTACCTATTTTAGAAGCGGGCCGCTTAGGTAAGCTTCCTAAAAGTGCCCCTAAAGGAGAGGAATAAATTATCTGAAGAAAACGCGTATAGACTCGTAAAATAAACGATCAGAACTACGGTTTTTCATGGTGTAATCAGTAATACCTCGTAATCCAAACAAACTGGCCATTTTTCCATGATTAATGGCCAGTTCTAAATATCCGGCAGCATTAAACCATGCTACAGCTTCGCCCATTTGAGCATCGGCATAACTCGTGCTGAGCTTTGTAATTTGGTTTCTGGTGAATTCTATAATGAAGTTTCTACCCTTTCTTGCCTCTTCAAATTCATTATGGGTAATGTTCACAACAACATTCTCATAGTTATCAATGAACATAATTTGTGCTTCCATCCAATCGGGACCAATCGTTGCACGCAATGGATATTTCTCTACAATTTTAGCTCCTTTCGTATGTAATTGTGCTAGCTGCACACCACTTATAGCTTGTTGAATTACACCTGTAATATGCTGCGTTATATGCAATAAATGCATACTCGGCAACTTTGGTATTTCAACAACAGCAGCATCATCGGGCATAGCACCGGTAATCATTGTTAACAGACCATGATTAGGACATACAATCCAATATTTACCAAAGCGTGCTATTACAAATGAAATACGTTCATTGTGAAAAACATCTACCAATATCAAGTGTACCGTATCGTTTGGGAAAAACTGAAAACTACTACGGCACATGTATGCTGCCTGTATATAGTTGTAAGGCGCAATATTATGATTAATATCAATAATATTAACATAGGGGTTGCTTGTAACAAGTTGCCCCTTAAGTGCACCAATTACAAAGTCGTTATTACCAATATCTGATGTAAGCGTTATTACCGGCATTGGTACTGCTACTTAACAAGTTCTCCGTTTTTGAAAAAGAATTTATGTACTAACTTATCTGCAAAGCTTGGCAATAGTTTGTTGAGCCAAACAGTTTGCAAGCCTTGAGCGGTAAGCACCAATGTACGCTTACGCTTTTCAATAGCAGTAATAATATGTGTTGCACAAGCTTCAGCCGTCATCATCGCTTTTTCATCCATCGGACTTTCACCCTGACTTTCACCTTTCGCATTCAAAGCTGCATTTCTAATATTGCTGGTAGTGAAACCCGGCGCTACCCACATAACATTCACACCAGTATCAAGCAATTCTGTTCGCAAAGCCTCTAACCAACCATTAACCGCATGCTTAGAAGCACTATATCCACTACGGCCCGGTAAGCCCCTATAGCCCGCAATACTAGTAACCCCAACAACCGTACCTTGATTTTTTATGATATGAGGCAAAGCGAACTTGGTACAATATACCGTACCCCAAAAATTGATATCGAATACTTTGCGTAGTGTATCTATAGCCAAATCTTTCACCAATGCTCGCATACTAACACCAGCATTGTTAATCAGTATATCAACTGTACCGTAAGTTTTAATTACTTGGTCGATAAAGTTTTTGCAGTCGAGCTCATTACTTACATCGGCAGTATAAATCAATAAAGGCCGCGATGAGTGCTGTGTTTGTAGCTGATACAGCTTATCGTAATTTCTACCACAAGTAGCAACTTTAGCACCCAAGCTCAAGAATTGATCTACCAAAGCTTTGCCAATACCATCGCTACCACCAGTAATTACCACTACTTTATTTTGAAAGGCCGACATACAAAATATTTGTTCAAAAATACATGGTTGGATTATTGCAGCAGTACCAATGTGAACAATCGTTATAATTTAAGTTCCCTTACGGGCAAATGTGAATCTAATACAACTGATGCATGTAATTCAAGCATTACGAAATAGCAACAAAAAAAGCCTCACAAATTTGTGAGGCTTTCGTGATCCCGCTGGGACTCGAACCCAGGGCCCATACATTAAAAGTGTATTGCTCTACCAACTGAGCTACGAGATCTTACCCTTTAAACGCTCTTAGCACTAGGCCTTGTTTGTTTTGGGAGTGCAAAAATAAGGATGCATTTTATTTCACCAAATTTTCTTTCACTTTTTTTCTGAAAACCATTTACCGTAAGGTTATTACTTGTACTTCTACTAAGCTTTTGGCATGTGGAATGAGGTAGGTATTTCGCGTTACAATATGCTGCGTAAGCCGTATTAAAAAACTAGGCGTAATAGTTCGCATTGGTGTACTTAATATTACCGTAACAGCATGTTTAAAACATAATTGCAGCAGTGCATGCAATGCATCAAAGTAATCTGGATGGTAGTTAACATCGCTTAACAACAACACATCTTTACGATGCAAGTCGTTAGGTGTTATACTGCGCCAATCTGCAATAGTTGCAGTTACATTTTGCAGCTTTTGCATGCTAATGTTTTGCTTTAAACATGCAACCGCAGCCGCATTAACATCACTTACGTAAATATGAGCAGCAACATCGGCAATAAAAAAAGATGGTAAGCCAATACCTGCAGCAATTTCAATTACTTGCTTATTACGAATTAGGGCTTCATTTACCGCAAGGTAATTACAGGTTATTGCACCTTACGGTAAATGAAGTAGTGCGAGTAATAATAGCTAAGGGGCGGCCGTAGGCCGCCCCTTAGCTATTATGTATAATAAAGCTTAGTTACCAACCATAAATACGGCGTTAGCTAGTAACAACTTACCATTCTCCCAGAACATTCTGAAGATAGGATCGTCGGCTATGAGCACAACGCTACCACGCCCCATTTCCATCACACCTAAGCTCAAATGATTTTGAATTTTGGGTAACAATGCACTACCTACAAAACCAGCTACATGGCCCTTCTTACCCACTACGCCAACGTTCCAACCATCTTTCAACGGTTCGTACAAATTAGCATCTTGCTTTAAAGTGTAGTAGGTATTACCATAACCAAACGCAAGCGGATGTGTAGTATCGAGTTGAACTTTAAAGATGGCACCAGGTATATTTTGCGTTAAATAATCTCTTTCTCTATCACCATAAGCCTTTATTATAGCTTCTGCTTCTTTGTCATTTTTACTATCGCCATCTTTAAACTTAATACCCCATTCGTTTTGAGCCAATTGCGCTACTGCACCTTCTAATGCAATTAACTTACCACCTTCGCGAACAAAGGCTTTGAGCTTCTCTTGTGCATTTTTATCACTCATAAAACGATAGTAACCATCGGGAAGTATAAGTACCTGATACTGCTTTAGATCTAGTCTTGAGAAGTCGCTAGCATTAAATAAGCTAATTGGATATTGCAATTGCGTATCAAAATAATTCCACACCTCCCCTGCACCTAAACTACTCACTTGCTCACCAGTGAGCATAGCCACTTTAGGTGCATGAATTATTTTAACATCGGGGCTACCAAAATCAGCACCTTTATCCATAAAGCCTGTCGTTACAGCTATTGGTTGTATTTGATGCGCTAAACAGGCATCATTCACTAAAGCTTGCCATTGTTGCACATTATTTGTTTTCAACACCAATAATGTACCTCCATTATATTGTTGGCCAGCATAGCTGAAGGGCTTCTCAGCCATTCTTACTTTCACACCACTTTTCAGTAAAGCACTTAATACTTTAGCACTTGCAAAACTGTTATAAGGCACCAAAATACCATAGCTGCTCGTAACTGGCGTTACTGCTTTTTGAAGTACCATGTTGCTGGCTACTGCTGCATTTGCCGTAAGGGCATACGCCTCTACTCCATGAACATAAGGAATACTCCATGCCGTAATATCGTACGTATTACTATCGGTAATTTTACTGTTTGGCTCTAACAGCACCTTCACCAAATTACCACGGTTCTGCAAAGCAGAAACTAAAATGCTATGCTGCTGCAACTGTATTACATCTTCTTTTTGGGTAGTGTATCGAAAGCCTCTGCCAGCAACGTTAGTTACCCAATTAAAAGCTATTTTATTTTGCTGTAAGAACTGTGCAATCACATTCATTTTTTGCCAGTTCTTATCAGTAATTACATAACTTTTATAAGATGCATTTTTGCCAGAACGAGCATCGTTATAGTATTGCTGAAATTCTTTGAGTGCTTTTTCGGCATTAGCACTCGCCATTTCAACTGTACTCATACCTGTAGTGTAATGATGCACCACACGATCAACAAGCGTAAGGGTATCTTTATCTTCTGTAACAACAGCTAAGCCACCACGACTATGGCCACCTTGCTCGTAAGTCATGCCAATAGCACCATTATACGTTGGATAAGTATCGCCATAGCTTGGATAAAACAAATCGAAGCGTTCTTTCGTGAAATACAACCAACCTTGCTCATCAAAATAGCGAGCATGGTTTTTACCAATTAAGGTTTGAAAATCGCGTTGCCAAGGTGTGATAACTTCGTGTAAAGGCTCTGCAGCTGGTGCAAAGTAGTAAGGCTCATTATAGCCCTGCTCATGAAAATCTACGTGTACTTGAGGCAACCATTCGTGGTACTTTTTAAGGCGTTGTTGTGTTTCTACTTGTGTTTGCCAAGCCCAATCACGATTTAAATCGAAATTGTAATGATTACTACGACCACCAGGCCAAGGCTCTACGTGTTCACGGCTTTGAGGCTCTGCATTATAATGCGCCCCAACAACACTATTAAACCAATGTACATATCTATCACGGCCATCGGGATTTAAACAAGGATCGATGATTACAACCGTATTTTCTAACCACTGCTTTGCTTTGGCGTTATTGCTTTGTACCAATGCATGCATAGTTTTCATAGCAGCTTCTGAACTGCTAGGCTCATTACCATGTACATTATAGCTTAGCCAAACAATTACTTTCTGATTAG
>DMPB01000069.1:0-2085 GCA_003456175.1 Chitinophagaceae bacterium
ATACCATGTTGGGTACTAGGGTGTGGTAATCTGTGCCAAGTTGACTTATTTTGCCACATGCACCAAGCCAACACCATAAGCGTATGGGTAGATATGCATCGCTTAAAGCACAATGCTTTTACAGGCATGTACCACTTTAGTGTGCATTTGGCCAAAGCATTGGTAGCTGCCCAAAGCAAAGAAATTGCATTGAGTTTTTATACGCCGCCATCGCATGTTGCATTTGCCGGTAACGGCGTTCAGTATCCTATCCATAAAGGCTGGCATAAATGGTACTTGCCGCACCAGCAGTATAATGTATGGCATGTTACCACGCAACTAGGGCGCTATTTTCCGCACAGCAAGCGTACCAAAGTGGTGCTTACCATTCATGATTTGAATTTTTTGCTCGAATCGCCTAATGATGTAGCTCGTAACCGAAAGTTGTTGAAAGGTATCCAACAAAAAATTGATAAAAGCGATTGTGTTGTGGCAATATCAGCATTTGCCATGGCACAAATACAAACGCATTTATCCCTTACGGGTAAAAGTACTGCTGTGATTTATAACGGGTGTAATCGTTACGATAAGCCGGTTACGCCGCCAGGCCATTTACCGCAAGGAAAATTTCTTTTTAGTATTAGTAGCATTGAGCCACGTAAGTACTTTCATACATTGATGCCTTTATTGCAGCATAGCGAATACTATTTATTAATTGCAGGTAATACAACACATGCGTATACGCAAGTTGTATTGCAGGCGGCTCAAGCAGCAGGTGTGGCCAATCGTTTGATACTATTGGGTTGTATCAGCGAAAACGATAAGTATTGGTATCTGCAACATTGCGATGCTTTTGTATTTCCATCGCAAGCCGAAGGTTTTGGGTTGCCTGTTATTGAAGCTATGCAGTATGGTAAGCCTTGTTTTTTAAGTACGGCAACTTGCCTGCCAGAAGTGGGAGGCGCTGCGGCTTATTACTTCGATAGCTTTGAGCCCGATGCTATGCTACAGGTATTTAATGCTGGTATGCGTGATTATACCATGAATAATCGTGCCTCTAGCATACAACAGCATGCAGCAAAGTACAGTTGGGATATAGCTGCACAACAATATATTGCCTTATATAAACAACTTGCACATGCCTGAGTTACCACTTATATCGGTTTTGGTAATTACTTATAATGGTGCTGCTTACATACAGCGTCAGATAGATACTATTTTACAGCAAACCTATACTCATATTGAGGTTGTTATTGCCGACGATGCTAGTACCGATAATACGGTGGCGTTGTTGCATAACCTGTATGGTAACTTGCCGCATGTTCGTATTATAGCCAATGAGCAGAATGTGGGCTATATCAAAAATTTTGAAAATGCGCTAGCTTATTGCAGGGGCACTTACATCTGCTTCAGTGATCAAGATGATATTTGGTTGTTGCACAAAATAGCAACCTTGTATGCACATATTGGCGATAAAATGTTGGTGTACAGCGACAGCTTGATGGTGAACGAACACGAAGAAAGTATCGGAAAAAAGCTAAGCGATGTAAGCAACATGTACACCGGTAGCGATACACGTGGTTTTATATTATGGAACGTGGTTTGGGGCCATACAATGATGGTGCATCGGTCGTTGTTAGATTACAGCTTGCCAATTCCTGCCTATACACCACACGATATTTGGTTGGCGTTTAGAGCTTGTACTTTGGGCGGTATCGTATATGTAGATGAAGTGCTAACGCATTACCGCAGGCACACGGGTAATGTTACTGTAACGCCTATTGTGAAAGCTAAAAATGAAAAAAGCCGACCTTATAGCCAACGTTATCAAGAGTATTTAGAAAAGTTGAATTGGATTGAATTAGGTGTTGCTTACGATACACAGTTACGAGCATTTTATACCCGTTTGTTATACCTTTTCAAACAAAAAGAAAAAGGCTGGTTTGTGTGGCCTTTGTTTTTCTTTTTAGTGGCACACCGAAAAGCACTGTTTAGGTTTCGTAATAAAAAATGGATTAGTCAAATACTAGAGCTAAGAAAGCAGAGTAGAGGCGAAAGAAAGCATTAATACCTTACGGTAAATGTGCTACTTCATTTACCGTAAGG
>DMPB01000069.1:2340-3362 GCA_003456175.1 Chitinophagaceae bacterium
TTATATTTTTCTGTAATTTTTATAAATAAAAAACTGTTTTCCTGTGATGTCTTCTAACAATTTCATGAACTTTTCTTTAAAAGTCATATTGTTTTTTTCGGGGCGGTAGGTGAAAGTCCAATCTTGGGCTGCAACTCTTGGCTGCATTAGAGCCGGATGTGTTCCTTTAAATGGTTTCAAATAATCGAAATCTCTATAATCGTAGGCGTCGCCATAGGTAGCGTTGTATTGTTCAATAAAGCTATCATCGGTGTTGTAGCGCTTGCCAAATTCAATGTGTTTTTCTTTTTGTTTTTTAGGTGGTTTGGCCCAGCTGTAGTGGTATATGGCAGCATTTAAAAGCTTTACTTTTAGTTTGCGACCTTTTTCGTGTAGGTGATTGTTGGGGTTGTTGAACCAACGAAAGCCTTGTGAATCTTTATAGCTACGATAATGCTTGTTGTTTCGAATGATACGTATTTCGTGCTGATGAAAACGCCTACTAGGTGCGTAGTGCCAATAATCGCCAAAAAAGTTATAAAACTTAAATAAAAAGCCTTCTACCTCTGGCACATGTAGGTAATATTCCATTGCTTTTTGAATGAGTGGAAGGTCTTTTTCATGTATTAGTTCATCGGCCTGAATATGAAAAATCCAATCCGCATCATCGCTTACATGGTCTAATCCAATATTGGCTTGTTGTGCAAAAATGAGGCCTCCGCCACGTAGGTTATCATCCCAAACCGTGTCTATTATTTTGATACGATGATCGTTGAGTGCTTCAAGCGCTGCACGGCTACCATCGGTACTATTGCCTAATACCACAATACATTCGTGCACTAACGGCAAAATGCTTTGTATTGCTTCTATGAACGGATAGTCTAGCTGAAGTCCATTACGTACGTAGGTGAAACTGCTCACTTTCATAGTGCAAACTTGCGGCTTTTCAGTTAAATAACGATTGGTTTTAACCAGCCCATCCTTCACGGTCGAGGCTTCGAAACTGTATGGCCTCTGCCAAGTGTTCTATTTTTATATCGGGG
>DMPB01000069.1:3567-4706 GCA_003456175.1 Chitinophagaceae bacterium
TTGTTCTATTTTTATATCGGGGCTTTGAGCTAAATCGGCAATAGTGCGGCTCACTTTCAAAATTCTATCATATGCACGTGCCGACAGGTTCAACTTTTCCATAGCACGTTTTAGTAATAGCTCACCTGCATTATTAATAACACAAATTTGGCGAAGCTGCTTACTACTCATTTGAGCATTGGCATACATGCCCTTATGTTCTTTAAAACGTTCGGCCTGTATGGCTCTTGCAGCTATTACTCTTTCTCTAATAACACTGCTGGGTTCGCCTGCTTGTTGTGTGCTCAGCTCATTGAAGCTAACAGGGGTAACCTCAACATGCAAATCAATACGGTCTAACAGCGGTCCACTTACTTTATTAAGATATTTTTGAACGGTACCCGGCGGACAAGTACATTCTTTTTCGGGATGGTTGTAATATCCGCAAGGGCAAGGGTTCATACTGGCAACCAACATAAAACTCGCCGGAAAATCTAAAGAAATACTAGCCCTTGAAATGGTAACAGCTCTCTCTTCCATTGGCTGACGCATTACCTCAAGCACTGTTTTCTTAAACTCTGGCAGCTCATCTAAAAACAATACACCATTGTGTGCTAGCGAAATTTCGCCCGGTTGTGGTACACTGCCTCCACCAACCAAAGCAACATCTGAAATGGTGTGGTGCGGACTCCTAAACGGACGTTTAGAAATAAGCGATGTATTGTTGGGTAACTTACCAGCTACGCTGTGAATTTTAGTAGTTTCAAGTGCTTCGTGCAAGCTTAATGGCGGCAAAATGGTAGGCAGGCGTTTAGCTAACATTGTTTTGCCGGCACCTGGCGGCCCAATTAGTATTGCGTTGTGCCCACCTGCAGCGGCAATTTCAAGGGCACGTTTAATATTCTCTTGTCCTTTTACATCGGCGAAATCAACTTCAAATTCAAATTGCGTATTAAAAAAATCTTCTCTTGTATTTACCTGTAAAGGTGTAAGTTGTTCTTTACCTTCTAAAAATTGAATTACTTCATTGATATGTGTAACCCCATACACTTGTAGTTGATTCACCATGCCCGCTTCACGTGCATTGGCTTGCGGTACAATTAAGCCTTCAAAACCTTCTTTTCTGGCTTGTATAGCAATCGGTAGGGCGCCTTTAATAG
>DMPB01000069.1:4928-5515 GCA_003456175.1 Chitinophagaceae bacterium
GGTAGGGCGCCTTTAATAGGTTGAATACTACCATCTAAACTTAGTTCACCCATAATCACATACTTCGCCAATAACTCTGGCTGCGAAAGTTGGCCGCTACTACCTAGTACACCCATAGCAATAGGTAGGTCAAATGCGCTACCACTTTTTTTAATATCGGCCGGAGCCATATTTACCACCAGTTTCGTGCGTGGCATGCTGTAGCCGTTCGTTTTAATAGCTGTTTCAATCCGTTGTAAGCTTTCTTTCACAGCACTATCGGGTAAGCCTACCAAAAAATATCCTTGTCCATTGCTCACATTCACTTCAATAGTAATGGTAATTGCTTCAACACCATATACGGCACTACCATATGTTTTTACCAACATGTATATGTTTTTGTGTAAATGTAATGAAGAAATACATTTACCTTACGGTAAATAATGATACGTTTAAGGATAACTTCTGAAGATGATTAGCGGCCAGATAAAGCTCACAAGTAATAGTATGCAAGCTGCCAAAACCCAAGTAGTAAATGCAGGTGTATACTGTTGCCTTTCTGTTACAACTACATCTGATTTTTCAAGTTGGTTGATACTGGCATAAAT
>DMPB01000069.1:5781-8846 GCA_003456175.1 Chitinophagaceae bacterium
TTTTGTTGGCAGCATGAAAGTACTGTCCGCCGGTTACTGTGGCTATATTCTGTAACAAATTTTCATTAAAGCCACTGGTATTATTAGCGTTGCTGGTATTCATTTGCGTAAGCGTACCCATGCCAATAGTATATACTTTAATGCCAAAAAGTTGTGCCATATCACGAGCCTTATCCGGTGGAATCTGTCCGCCAAAATCAACCCCATCGGTTAAGAGAATCACTACTTTACTTTTATAATCAGTATTTCTAAGTCTATCAACACTAGTGGCTAAGCCACTGCCAATAGCAGTACCATCGTCTTGCAAATAGCCACTTTGAATATTATTGATTTGTTGTAACACGGTACTATGGTCTGTAGTAATGGGGCAAAGTGTAAAGCTTTTACTACTGAAAATGGTGATGCCAATAGCATCGCCACGGCGTTGTTGTACAAAGCTGGCAGCTACTTCTTTGGCTGCCTCAAGTCGATTGGGTGCAAAATCTTTTTCAAGCATACTGCCGCTAATATCAAAGCAGAGTACTACACCAATGCCTTTGCCTTTGGTTTCGGTAATTCGATTGCTGTATTGTGGCTGTGCCAATGCAATACATAAGCAAAGCCAAGCAATACATTGTAGTACAAAAGGTATATGTTGTTGCCAGAAATTTTGTTTGGGGAGAAAGTGCGTAGTAGTAATCGTAAGAAAACCACTATTACGCCAATAGCTCCGGCGATAACTGAGTATAAAAACGGGTAGCAATGCTGCCAGCATAAATGCCCAAGGTGCTGCAAATGAGATATGTTGAAACCAATTATACAGCATGAGGGTTGCTTTGTTTTATGGCATAAACAATTTTTATATACTGTGCTGCAATACTTGCTGCTGTTGCATTGGGTTGATGTTGTGCATACAACACAGCATTGCTTAAACGCAGTAGTTGGTGGTATTGCGTACGTATGGCTTCATCGGCAATAATAAACTCGTTAGTCCAAATCATTAGTTCGTCGGCGGTACATTGTAGTGCAGGAATACCAGTAGTATCTAATAAATACGTACGTACCAATCGATCGGCTTGATGCATCCATACATGCCATGTTGCGGCCGAATTTGGCTGTTCTTTTGCGAGTTGCATGAGTGCCTCAACAATACTTTTTTTACCGTAAGGTGTGGCTACTGTTGTTGTAAGTTGCTTGCGTTTTCGTAGCATTAAGCGCCAAAACAATATACTCAAAAGTGTTACTAAAACAACCCAAACAATAACACTACGCCACGAAAATGCTGATAGAGTTGGTGGTGCTTCGGCAATATCTTTCATAGTTCGTAAGCCTTGCATACCAGTAATATTCGGTGAGAGTACTTCTATGTTGATTGCCGCCGTGCTAATACGATTGCCCGTGTTAGTAGCCACATCCATAGGCGGAATGGTGAATACGCCACTATCGAAACCAGTGATTTGTAAAGTTTGTTGATAGGTTGTGATATCGTTAATAACAATAGTATCAATAATGCTCTTGTTGGCAATAACAAGTTGTTGGTTCAGTTGGGTAGTATCAAACCATTTTGTTAGCGTTATTCCAGCAGGGAGGTTGGCAACTTTAAGTTGTAGCGTTACTTGTTCGCCAAATAAAATTTTATTACGATCGGCAGTAATACTTGCTTGTTGTGCCCTTACGGTAAATGCGATAACAACCGCAACCATTGTTACTATTAGCTGCTTCATGCTCTTGTTCTAAACAGTTTTTGAAGTGCTAAAATGTAATCGTCGGTGGTGCTTAATTGTAGTAAAGCCGCACCTGCTTGGCGAAAGTTTTGCTGTGCTGCTTGCATAATAGCAGCATGTTGTTGCTCGTACTGCACCCGAATCGCTGGATCGTTGGTGTTAATGTAAGTGCGTTGTTGAGTTTCGGCATCTTTAAGTGCTATGCGGCCTACTTTTGGTAGTTGTTTGTCGGCAGGGTCAAACAGTTGTATGCCAATAATATCGTGTCGCCGAGCTGCAGTTTGCAACACTTGTTCGTAGCCAGCATCGGCAAAGTCGCTGATGATAAATACAATGCTTTTGTGTTTTGAAACTCCATTCAGGTAGCGAATAGCATCTATAATATTTGTATTTGCTGCATGAGGTTGATGTACTAACATTTCACGTAGCAGGTAGAGTACATGTTGCTTACCACTTCGTGGCGGGATGTATTTTTCTACTTTTTCACTAAAAAGTATAGTACCAATTTTGTCGTTGTTTTTAATGGCACTAAAAGCTACTGCTGCAGCTATTTCAATGGCTAGTTGCTGTTTGTTAACTTGTTGCGTACCAAATAAGGTGCTAGCACTCACATCTATTAACAAGAAAATACTAAGCTCTCTTTCTTCTTCAAAGGTTTTGGTGAAAGTGTGGCCATGCCGTGCACTAGTGTTCCAATCAATAAAGCGTATATCGTCGCCGGCAGTGTAATCTCTTACTTCCTTAAAATTCATACCTCTGCCTTTAAAAGCGGTATGATAGGCGCCAGTAAATAAATGGTTGGTGAGCTTACGGCTGGTGATTTCTAAACGCTTCACTTTTTCCCATAGCGCCTCTATATCGGCGGCAGCCAATACATGGGCACTAGTAGGTGGCGATTTGCGTTTAAACCACATGATATTAAGGTATTTGAATGTTTTGTAACAGTGCTGTTATTACTTGATTGGTACTAATGCTTTCTGCTTCGGCTTCGTATGAAAGACCAATTCTATGGCGTAGTACATCGTGTGCAATGGCTTTTACATCGTCAGGTAGTACAAATGCACGTTGTTGTAAGAACGCGTACGCTTTTGCCGCAAGGGCCAAACTAATCGTTGCCCTTGGTGAGCCGCCGTAAGTAATAATACGTTTGAACGACTGCATGCCCGCAGTTTCGGGCTGACGTGTAGCATGTACCAGATCTACAATATACTGCTCAATTTTTCCATCCATATATACTTGTCGTACCAAACTACGAGCTGCAACAATTGCTTCAGTTTTAACAACCGGAGCAATAGTAGTTGGCGTAGCTACACCAACTTGTTGTTGCAGTATTTGCAGCTCTTCTGCTTTTGAAGGATAACC
>DMPB01000069.1:9112-9580 GCA_003456175.1 Chitinophagaceae bacterium
TCGGGCAGCGGATACGTACCTTCTTGTTCTAATGGGTTTTGTGTAGCCAATACCAAAAAAGGCGTTGGCAATGGGTAGGTGGTATCGCCAATGGTTACCTGCCGTTCTTGCATAGCCTCTAGCAGGGCACTTTGCACCTTTGCTGGGGCACGGTTGATTTCATCGGCCAAAATGAAGTTGGCGAAAATGGGCCCTTTGCGTACCACAAATTCGTTTCGAGCTTGATTGTACATCAGTGTTCCCACCACATCGGCAGGTAATAAATCGGGCGTGAATTGTATACGACTGAACTGGGCATCTACCGCCTGCGCCAAACTTTTGATGGCAAGGGTTTTGGCCAAACCCGGTACACCTTCCAGTAAAATATGTCCGTTGCTCAATAAGCCTACCAAAAGGCTGTTAACCATGTTATGTTGCCCTACCAAAACTTGGGCAAGTGCATTGCTAATGGTTTTAGTAAATGCAGAC
>DMPB01000032.1:0-1905 GCA_003456175.1 Chitinophagaceae bacterium
GCCGCCCCATCCCTTTTGTAAAATCGTTTGAACAACTTATGGTGCTATTGGCAAACTAATTGTAAAAGTACTACCCTTGCCAGGCTCGCTTACAACAGCAATAGTACCTTTATTTAACTCCACAAATTCTTTACAAAGCGATAAACCCAAACCTGTGCCTTTCTCTCCTTTAGTACCAACACCCACTTGTTGCCCCTGAGTAAATAACTGCTGCAACTTATCCGCCGTAATACCGATGCCAGCATCTATCACACTTAACTTAACCTTACTACCTTCTACTGAAGCTACTATTTGAATTACAGCATGCTCAAAACTGAATTTAATAGCATTTACTGCAAGGTTACGTATTACAATTTCTATCTGATGTTCATCGGCCATTACATTGATAGATGGCACACTTAAATTAAATTGTATTTTTTTATATGCAGCGATATCGGTTGTTAACCCCACAACTTTATTAACAAGCAACTGCAAATCAAACTTTTTCGGATGCGGCGAAATGCCTTGCTGCTGCGAACGAGCCCATTCTAACAAGTTTTCTGTGTTGTTATAGAGCGTATTAACACTTTGCCCTAACGATGGTAATAAAGGTTCAAACTCTTCCATAGTTAGCTTACCGTTATTGACCAAATCAATCATTTGTTTGAAAGTGGCAATAGGACTTCGCAAATCGTGACCGATAATAGAAAAGAGTTTGTCTTTAGTGGCATTACTTTGTTTCAGAGCAATATTACTCATTTGCAAGGCTTGTGTACGCTCTATCACTTTTGCTTCAAGCTCTTTATTCTTTGCTTCTGTAATGGTTTTAATGGTATCAATTTGTTGTTGAAGTAGTTGCTGTTTTTCTTCTTCTTTTACCGCAAGGCTTACCTGCAATACTCTGTAACGATATGCAAGCACCACCGCTAATACCAAGGCTTCCAATACAATGGCATACCTGAATTTGAGTACTGCACTTTCGTAAATGGCATCTGAAGTTGCATTTAATTCTTTATACATATATAACCCTGCAATTATAGCGGTACCAATCATTAAACCGCTTTGTGCAATAATGAGCCATAGTGCTATTTTATTGCCTTTGAGCCATGCATAAAAGGTATACATATATACACCTAATGCAAAGGTGGAAGCAAGAGCTGCTATAAGGTTATTATCAATAGATATTTCGTTGTATGGAGTTGCATAAATAAAGGCCTCATACAACGAAATAATTGGCGGAAAAACTAATCCAACCTTTCCAATATCAATTAATCTAATTAATAAAGTTGAATGTAATGGTTGCTTTAAAAATGATATAAAAAAACGTAAGTACGCCCAGCAAATAATAGCAATAGAAGTAACTACGATTGCATCTATCTGAAATTGATTGAAAGTAGAAAAATAGAACAGTGTTTTGTTAAGTACAAAACAGCCTACAGCCATCAGATAAATGATATAGTAGAGATAGGTTTTATCTTTTAAAAAAAAGTATAATGTTGCATTGTATACCACCACCGCTAAGAAAACACCCATGAAAAATAAGTCCCATCCTAAAAGATCGTTGTTACTCGCAAGTACACGTTCTTCAGATCTCAAAGCAATTGAGAGCAGTTCATTCGATTCAACATCTCGGTGTATGTATAGCAACACCGTGAATGCTGTATCAACTGTGCTTGGCAATTGCAAAAAATCAAATGATATTTTATTGGAACGCTGTGGCTGTGGTAGATAAATACCATTCTCTGCATATTTCGCACCTGTTTCGGCATCAAATACAGCGTTGTAGGTATCTCTACCAACAGATACAATCCATTGAGCATTGTCTTTGCCTCTTGCCCTAATCAGGTTAAACGCAACCCAGCAGTTTTTATTCTGCAAATCGGCAGGCGTATTCACTTTGAATTGACCTGCTTTTAGTGCGGCAAT
>DMPB01000032.1:2148-2336 GCA_003456175.1 Chitinophagaceae bacterium
TTTAGTGCGGCAATTGATGCCTTAATATTAGGCGTATCAGCAGCCTCCCAAATAGCAAACTGTGGTATAGGAATAGGCTCACTCTGTGCAGCATCGGGCATATAAGCCGGCAGATTGGGCTGTGCTGCTAATAATAAGCTGCACCAACAAGCCAGCAAAGTGATGAATAGTTTTGATAACATAGGTTT
>DMPB01000032.1:2551-3389 GCA_003456175.1 Chitinophagaceae bacterium
AATAGTTTTGATAACATAGGTTTGTTTGACATAGGGTAAAGGGTAAATTAATTACAAATATGTCATTTTACCAGCATACCTTTCTTCAAACGAGCGTATCATAGCATTGATATGCTCATTCACAGGATATTGTTTAATTTTTCTTTTAATATCGCTTACTGTTCGCCATTTGAAATTGTTGGGCAACATACCAAATCCGTAGAAACTACCTTTCTCTACCAATACACAACTTGTTCCTTCATCCGTAGCTTCTTGTAATAAGTAGGTTGGCTGCTGCGCTTGCAAAGATGCAACAGCTGCTAATACTTTTTGATTGTATATTTCATGTGGCGCTAACAAGGCCGGTGGCACTTTACTCAAACAACATAAGTAGGGATCTAATTCAAAACTTTGTACCAAACGCCATAATAACCGATGAGCATCTACCAAGTAAGCAGTGCTATGTAAAAACGATTGTCGTTTTTGTAGTTTATCTATTACTAATCTTAGGTATCCAGCAGCGTCGGTGTATAAACATGTTCCATAATTGCTAGATCGTACTTTCTGACTAATATTATATATAGGCCAATACTTTCTAATTTCAACGCTTTCTAACAATAGTGCCGTAAGTTCTGTGGGTGTAGTAGTATAGCTTACAGCATGAATTTCTCGTAGGAACTGTTGCCTTTTTTTACCAATATCATGACCAGTAAAATGGCTTACAACACGTTGTTTGATTTGCTTGGCCTTGCCTACATAAATGATTTTACCCTGAGCATTGTGGAAATAATATACTCCAGGTTGTTGTGGCAACTGCTTCACGTACGATTTATCGAGGTTGGGCGGTAATATGTATTCT
>DMPB01000005.1:0-11320 GCA_003456175.1 Chitinophagaceae bacterium
AGATGTTAAAGTATTAGGCCGTAGTGCTTTGGGAGCATTACATGCAGGCATTAATGGTATGTGGCGTGCCAATTATGCTACAGAACACGATGCGTTGGTAGCTCGCAAGCTTGCTTATGTAATGTGTGGTGGCGATTTGAGTGAGCCTACTTTTGTTTCAGAGCAATACTTACTTGACTTAGAACGTGAGGCTTTCTTGAGTTTGTGTGGCGAACGCAAAACACTAGAACGTATTCAAGGTGTATTAACTACAGGTAAGCCATTGCGTAACTAAGCCTCGATGCTTTATTTACCGTAAGGTATACTTTTATAAAAAAAGCAGCTTCAATGTAGAAGCTGCTTTTTTGGTGTTATAGGTAATATGTTTTACACAGTAATAGCAACGGTATTTTGCAAAGTTTGTAGGGTACTGTTACCACCAATTCTAAGAATGGTACCATTGGTGTTGTATTCAATGGTGTAATCAACCAATAGCTGATCACCATTATTCACGTTAGGAATACGTATATTCTTTAATAATGCGGCACTGCTTTGCTGTGGGAACTCATTGAGCTGCATAGGAGCAATTTCTGTTTGATACACCGGTGTTACTACGCGGCCATCTACTTTGCTTACCGCTACAATTACTTTAGCATAAGCTTGTGTGTAGATAGGTGCCGTATAATTTTTATTAGCGTAAATAGCGAGTTGAATGTTCTGTTCTTTCACATCGCTACAAGTTTGCTGCTCTTGATGTGGTACTAATAAAAGCCCTGTAGTAAAAAGGCTGGCGAGTAAAGTGATCCAAAAAGTTTTCATAACAATATGTTGTTGCGTTGGGTTGATATTTTTTGACACTGCAAAGCAACATACATACTGCGTTAAAGAAATTTAAAGGGCTGATGAAGGCATAGGTAGGCGGATGTATGGTAAGCCTATTTGGATAAGTGGTAAAAGCTTATGCCCCTGGAAACTGTACTGTAAAGGCATTACCATGAGCATCGTTACTTTCGTAATGAAGATGGCCACCCATTTTTTCAGTTAATTGTCGGGCAATACTAAGCCCCAAACCTTTTACCTCTGTCAAATCGCGATCGCCTGTGGCAGCCTGTTGTAATCGGTTAAAAATTTCATCGAGTTTAGCTTGACCAATTAAATTTCCGGTGGTTTTGCAAGTAATCACAACATCGGTACCAACCACACCCGATACAATTTTAACAGTACTACCAACATCTGATAAGCGTATTACGTTGCTCAACAGCTTGTACATAAGTTGATAAGTTACTTGCTCATCTAAGTACACAGGTAGTATACCAGGTTGTAATTGAAGTTGCAATTGTACCTGATGCACCATAGCCACCTGCTTTAGATTGGCTGCTGCTTCCGATACAATTCTATTGATATCAAATTCGGCGTAATGAAACGAATTGCGTTGTTGGTCATCCATGTTAGCTTTTGCCATCTTTTTTGCGAAAAAAGCAAAGCGTTCATTCGCTTTTTCAATCAACGCCACCACTTGCTGTTGTTGCGGTGTTAAATGATCATCTTTTAATAAATCAACCCCACTTTGAATGCTGGTATTAAAACCATTTAAATCGTGTAACAACATTTGTAACGTAGTGTTACGTGTTTCAGAAACTTTATCTAAATGTCGCTGAATAGATGCAGCTCTAACCTTAACATCCATTAATAATTCTTGCAGCTCAGAAAGCATACTGTTACTTGCTTCTATAATTTCATTCTTATGAATATCGTGTAATAATTTGCGGCGTTGGCTATAACTAAATGCAGTTGCTAGTATACCAAGAATAATCAACCATCCGTAGTAATACGATTCAAAAAGTGATTGTGCCGATGCTGCACCTTGCCACCAAAAGCAACTCAAATAGGTAAGCGACCATGCGAGTAAGGTTAGCACTAATGTATAACGGGTACGCCAGCTACTACTCCAAGCAATTCCTAACAACAATAAGCCCGTGCATGTAATTTGTATAGGTAATGCCCTTACGGGTAAAAAAGCAGTTTGCAACGATTGCACCATCACCAATATAAGCGATACTAAAAAGCTACTAATAAATACTGTTTTTAGGTTAGCAGTTTTTACAGCAACAATGCTTACAACTGCAAGAATACTCATGAGTACTACTTCAATCAGCCATTGCTGCTGCATCCATAGTAAGTTCAGTATCAAAAGAATAGGCAATGCCGATACCAATCGAGCCAATAAACGCCTTGCATGTAGCCGTTGAAAACGTATTAATGAATTATGAATATCTTCTTGATTAGCTTGTGCTAAAGCAAGAGGAATTGGAGTTAACATACTGCTCATAAAAATCAATAAGGGTTGCTGAATGAAGTTAGCACTTTGAATCCATATAGTCAGACTACCGCTAATAATCATTTCTCAACGGTGTACCTTTTTTTACCGTAAGGTATCATTCAAAAACAATAATTATGTGACCGTAACTTTTATTACACATGAGTATTGTATTATCACTACATCAACTATCTAAAAACTACGGCAAGGTACAAGCCTTACAACAAGTAAGTTTCGATGTACCTCAAGGCTGTGTTTTTGGTATTTTAGGACCTAACGGTAGCGGCAAAACCACGCTTTTAGGTATTATTATGAACGTGCTGCAACCCACCAATGGCAACTTCACACTTTTAGGGAAACAACCATCGAACGAAGTGCGCAAGCAAATTGGCACACTGTTAGAAACACCTAACTTTTATCATTATTTGAGTGGTGAACGTAATTTAGAAATAGCAGCCACCATTAAAGGTGTATCTAAAGCCGATATTACTACAGTACTAGAGAAAGTAAATTTATATGAACGTAGGCAAAGTAAATTTAGCACCTATAGTTTAGGCATGAAACAACGCCTAGCCATTGCGAGTGCATTACTTGGCAACCCCGATGTACTAGTACTAGACGAGCCTACCAATGGCCTCGACCCTGTTGGTATTGCAGAAATTCGCAACCTTATTATTCAACTAGCGAACGAGGGTAAAACCATTATTATGGCTAGCCACCTACTCGATGAAGTTGAAAAAGTATGTACCCATGTAGCGGTATTGCAAAAAGGAAAACTTCTCAATACAGGAACTGTTGACGAAGTATTTACCACAGGCGATAGCATTGCTACACTTCAAGCCGATGATTTAGACCAATTAGTAACTGTTATCAAAACATTAGAAGGTGTTCAAAAAATACAAATCAAGAACAACACTTTACAGGTGCATTTCGATACAGCAATACTCTCTTTAAAAAGCATCAACTTACATTGCTTCAATAATGGTATTGTACTCAGTAGCTTACAGCTACAAAAACAAAGTTTAGAAAGCAAATTTTTAGCACTTACAGGTGGCCTTACGGTTAATCATTAATCAATAACAACATGTTACATTTACTTTACATAGAGTGGCTTAAACTCAAAAACTATCGTACCTTCTGGATTCTTGCGGCCTTATATTTAATCAGCATATCAGGCATCAACTATATCACACTAGAATTCATCAAAAAAGCCTACGAAAACCCAGCCGCCAAACTTATTGCCGGAACGCATCCCTTCGCATTCCCCGATGTATGGCAAACTGTAACTTACATGAGTAGCTTCACGCTGTTCTTACCGGGCTTACTCATTATTATCAACTACACTAATGAGTTTAGTTACAAAACACATCGTCAAAACATCATTGATGGATATAGCCGCCAACAATACATTTCAATCAAAATCATACTTGTATTGTTGCTTGCCCTAATCAGTACACTGCTGGTAACAATTAATGCGGCAGCTTTCGGCATAGCACATAACGAAACACCTTTCTCCTTTGAGAAAGCACATTATATCGGCTTGTATTTCGTTCAATGCTTAAACTATTTCGGGTTGGCACTATTACTCAGCGTACTCTTTAAAAGAGCAGCATTAGCAGTAGGCGTGTACTTTATATATATTGCTATTTTAGAAGATATGATTGGTGGTATTATCAACCGATTTAAAGCACCTATAGGTAACTTCTTCCCTATTGATAGCGCCGATAGCCTTATTACCTTTCCTATGTTTAAAGAAGCACAAAAAACATTACCCATTGTACGACCAGAATTATGGCAAGTAGCTATTGCATGCGGTATTTACATTGTACTTTATTACACTATCAGCTATTGGCGATTTAGCAAACAAGATTTATAAACAAGCACCATAACCAACCTTCGGGTTGGTTTTTTATTGTACACTACCTTACGGTAAATGATGAAGCATGGGGCACTATCACTACATGGAAAGCCAAGTATGATACTGCTATTGAAAACATTTTGAATCAATCCTAATGCCGAGCCGACTCACCTATTACCGCAATCATTTATCACTAGGCGATGCCTGGCGTTTATATCGCCATGTTAAAAGCAAAAAAGACGATTTTGTAAAATTCTCATTCTTACAACATCCTGCTTTTATACGTGGTATCATGAGCGATGAGCTAATGTTCGGGCAGTTGTTTATTGATAAACAGTACGATGTGTATTATCCTATAGAAGCCACCACCATCATTGATCTTGGTGCTAACGTAGGATATGCAAGTGTATTTTTTGCCAACAAATTTCCCAATGCTCGTATTGTAGCCGTAGAACCCGAGGCTAATAATTATGCAGTAGCTCAAAAAAACACTGCTCCTTATAAAAATATTCAGCTGCTACACGGTGCTGTTTGGTATGAGCCAGCACAGTTAGATGTTGTAGATAATGGCTTTGGCGAAGCTGCTTTTATGATGGTTGCACAAGGGGCGGCAGCCCAACATTTACCGCAAGGTAAAGTTGTAAATAGCATTCCTGCATACACCATTGCACAACTAGCCGAAACCATTAATGCAACTACCATTGATATTGTGAAAATGGACATCGAAGGTTCTGAAAAAGAAATTTTTGAACACCCTACCAACGATTGGTTGCCACGTACCAAAATGTTGATTGTTGAAACACACGATCGCTATAAAAAAGGTACTAGTAAGGCGCTCATGCAGGCAATGAGTCAATACGATTTTTCACTAGCATTGAGTGGCGAAAACTTGTTGTTTTATAACAATCAATTGGTAGCATTTAACCCTCCTGATTAGGCATGACAACACACCAAAATATTATTATAGTTACCGGCGCTGCTGGCTTTATTGGCAGTTGTACTGTTCAATACTTAAACAATTGCGGCTACACTAATCTACTGTTGGTAGATGATTTTTCACGAACCGATAAAACTGCCAATTGGAGCAACAAAAAATACGTAGCTACTTTAGAAAGAACAGCGTTACAGGGGTGGCTAAAAAATAATACAACACCAATTGCCGCTATCATTCACTTAGGTGCTCGTACCGATACTACCGAGTTCGATTATAGCATTCACGAAACGCTCAATGTTGCATATTCAAAAATGTTGTGGAGTTATGCGACAGAAAATAATATTCCATTCATTTATGCATCTTCCGCAGCCACCTACGGCAGTGGTGCATTAGGTTACGACGATAACCATTCGATACCCTACTTGCTACAACCGCTTAACCCATATGGTGTAAGTAAAAACGAGTTCGATAAATGGGCGTTAGAACAGGCGCAACAACCACCCTGCTGGACTGGCTTGAAATTTTTTAATGTGTACGGGCCTAACGAAGCACATAAAGGCCGTATGGCAAGTGTTATCTGGCATTCGTACCTTCAAATACAAACTAACGGCGTTGTAAAGCTATTTCAAAGTCATAAAGAAGGCTTTAAAGATGGCGAACAACTTCGCGACTTTGTGTATGTAAAAGATGTGGTAAAAATCGTTTATTGGCAACTACAAAAAATGCTCAGTAAGCACTGGTCTACAACCGATAATGGACTGTATAATTTAGGTACTGGTAAGGCTCGCAGCTTCTACGATTTAGCAGCGGCAACATTTACAGCAATGGAAAAAACTACCAATATTGTGTTCATACCCATGCCTGAAGATATTAGAGATAAATATCAGTATTTCACAGAGGCCAACATGCAAAAACTCAGAAAAGCAGGTTATGCCGATGGTTTTTATTCGTTAGAAGAAGGCGTTACCGATTACGTTCAAAACTATTTATTACCGCAGAAGCTGTACTAACATTTCAAGCTGAGCATTATGGATACAACTATTACCATTATTGGCGGCGGTAACTTAGGCACAGCCATTGCCGAAGGACTTATTAACAAACAGTTCTGTAAGGCAAATCAGTTATCCATTACCCGCCGTAACATCAATCATATACATGCACTACACGCATTGGGTGCACATATTACTAGCGATAACGTAGCGGCAGTAAAGCAAAGCGAGTGGATTATCCTTGCGGTAAAACCATTTCAAACAGCGGGTATTTTAGAACAGATAGTACCAGCCATTCAACCTCATCATAAAATCATTTCAGTAGTTACTGGCGTTTGGTTGAATGAGTTACAAAGTATTATAGGCACTAATAATCCTCTATTCAGAGCTATGCCAAATACTGCTATTGCTATTGGCGAAAGTATGACGTGTATTTGCAGCGCCAATGCCAACGAAAGCGATGTTGCATTTGTAACACAATTATTTAATCAGCTTGGCAAAAGCATTGCAATTGAAGAAGCATTGATGGACGCTGCTACTGTATTAGGTGCGTGTGGTACCGCCTATGCTATGCGTTTTATTAGGGCCAACATACAAGGAGGTATTGAAATTGGTTTTTCGGCAGCTACCGCTTCACTTATTGCAGCACAAACTGTAAAAGGAGCTGCAGAGTTGCTCTTACAAAAAAATACGCACCCTGAACAAGAGATCGATAAAGTAACTACCCCTAAAGGTTGCACTATTGCTGGCTTAAACGAAATGGAGCATCAAGGCTTTAGCTCATCGCTTATTAAAGGTATTACTGCAAGCTATCATAAAATTAAAAATTAGCATCATACTTTAACAACAGCTTGTTGCACTACAGCATACACAGCATCTGTTGCTGCAGGTTCTAGTATTGCCAATCCTGTAAAAGCACTAAAAGCAGGCAGTACAGCATGCTTAGTGCCAAAATAAAAACATGGAAAAGCTAATTTTTGCCGCCCACCTCCTTTAAGTAAAATACCCGGATGTATATGGCCACTAATGTTATAATAGCTTTCAGGTATTTGCGTAAGCACATCGTGTGAAAAAATTACATCCCTTACGGTAAATGTTGTTTCATGCACCGTAATTGCTTGTGCTCGATACCAATCGTCGGCTAGTATATCGTGGTTACCTCTTACCAAGTGAAAAGGTAGTTGTGGCATATCGTTTCGCCAACGGGCAAAAGTGGTTAGTTCTGTATTATGCTTACTATGCCCCATATCGCCAACGATAACTAAATATTGTGGCTTAAAATGCTGAATAGCAGTAAATAAGCGTTGTAAATCGTCTTTAAAAACATCGTTAGGTAATGCAATCCCAGCCTTTCTGAAATGGGCTGTTTTACCCAAATGTAAGTCGCTTACAATCAGTGCTTGCTCTTGCTCCCAAAACAAACAACGCGATGGCGTTACATAAAAGGTATTATTTCCTTGCTGATGCGGAATTACTTGCATGATATCGGTATACTATGCCTCTTCTTCTTTTAATGCATCTCTTTTAGCTGCATTGTCGCGTTCTAAATCAATAATCCAATCCTTTCTACGTAATTCAAAGTTGGTACCTAAATACAAGCGTCTAATTTGTTCATCGCCGGCTAGCTCTTCGGCAGTACCGTGCTTAAAAATTTGACCCTGAATGAGCAAGTATGCTCTATCACAGATACTCAGCGTTTCGTTCACATTATGGTCGGTAATAAGTATACCAATATTTTTATATTTCAACTTGGCTACAACGCTTTGAATATCTTCAACAGCAATGGGGTCAACGCCCGCAAAGGGTTCGTCTAGTAAAATAAACTTCGGATCTACAGCTAAGGCTCTGGCAATTTCTGTTCTACGCCGCTCGCCACCGCTTAAGCTATCGCCATTATTTTTACGTACATGGTGTAGGTTAAATTCTGATAGTAGGCTTTCTAATTTATCTTGGCGTTGTTGCTTGGTTAGCTTCGTCATTTCAAGCACCGCCAATATATTGTCTTCAACACTTAGTTTTCTGAAAACGCTTGCTTCTTGCGGCAAGTAGCCAATACCCATTTGAGCACGCTTATACATTGGCAGTTGCGTAATGTCTTCTTCATTTAAGAAAACCTTACCACCATCGGGTTTAATTAAACCAACTACCATGTAAAAACTTGTAGTTTTACCAGCCCCGTTTGGCCCCAATAAACCTACAATTTCTCCTTGCCTTACGGTAAATGAAACATTGTTCACCACTGTACGACTTTTATATGTTTTTACCAGCGATTGGGTTTGTATTGTTAGGCTCAAAGCATAAATGATTTCAACAAAAATAATGGTTGTTGTAAGTTATGGTTTTTAAAAATTAACTTTAAGCAAACTTTAGAAACCAACTGCTTATGAAATGGCTTGTAAGTTGCCTACTTACAATTCTTATTACTTTTCCCTTTGGTGCCCAAACACAAACCTTAGCTATTAACACCAATACCGATGCTACTAAAATTAGCGGTGAAGCAATTGGTATTTTACCCGTAAGGGATAGCATACTTACCATTACTAAAGCGTTAGAGTTACGGCATCAGTTTGTAACCTTTCCACACCCTGATATTAATCAAGGGATTGCCAAAGACAATATTTGGACGCGGTTTGTATTAGCGCCATCTACACAACATCCAAAAATGTTTCTAAGCTTCGAAAATCCGAAGCTTAACAAAGTGAATGTATACATTGTACAACAGCAACGGGTGATAGACAGCTTTGTAATTGGCGACCATTTTATGTTTCATGAGCGTTTGGTACATCATAACTATTTTACCATACCAATACAACTAAGCACACAATACCCAACCGAAGTGCTTGCAAGAATGGAGCAAAAAGGTAACACCCTACAAGTGCCTGTAATCTTGTATAGCAATAAAGGGCTGTTACAACAAATCGAAAAAAGCTATTTATACATTGGTATTACCACAGGCGTTCTAGGTATTATGTGCTTGTTGAGTATCTTCTTTTTTATTACCTCGGGTTATAAGAGTTTGTACATTTTTTATGCTGGGCACATTTTTACCATCTTACTTTGGATTTGGAGTACCGAAGGATTGGGCTTTCAATATTTCTGGCCTAATAGTACCAGTTTGGCAACACGAATGGGGCCAGGCGTGGCAGTATTAAACAGTGCGTTTTTTATTTCTGTGATGCTAACTTTTTGTAAGCCCTACGATGATAAATCTATTTTCAGAAGATACTTGCAAACGATTACCATCTTCTTTTTCATTTGGGCTATCTTTCCCTTTTTATCCATTATAGATATTGACAATCACAAGCTTACACGCACTTTTTTAACTACATTTTTCATTTGCAATTTTTTAAGTGTACTTGTAAGCATTGTTTATTTATTACAACTTTCACGCAAGCATAAAATTGTGCTATTCTATTTTTATGCCGTTGTAGTAACACTAATTTCTTCTGGCATAAGTGTAGCTAAAAACTTGGGGTGGATAATTATAGAACAAAGTACGAGTAGCATTATTAGCACCGGTATTCTCGTAGAACTATTGTTGATGACAGCAGCTATTTCACGACAATTCAATATTTACAAAAACGAAAGAGAGCAATTATTACTCGATAATCTTGCGAAAGAAAAAGTGTTGAACCAAAGCATTTTAGCAACACAAGCAGCAGAACGCAAACGCATTAGTAGAGAACTACACGATGATATTGGTGCTGGTTTAACACAAATTTCTTTGATGAGCGAATCGGCCATGCAACAACATCATAATCAGCAACTCAACCAAGAAATTGCATTTACCGCAAGGAGCCTTGTAGCATCAATGGGCGAAATTGTGTGGAGCATGTACCCAGAAAATAACACCCTTGAACAACTTATCATCTACCTACGAGAGCAACTACACAAAATGTTAGAATACAGCAGTATTACCAACTACAACTTACAGCTACCCGATTTAAACGATACTATTGTTGTAAGCAATGAAACACGTAGAACCGTTTTGCTAGTTACCAAAGAAATAGTGAACAATGCCATTAAATACAGTAAGGCAAGTAACCTTACGGTAAATGTTCAGCTGCATGCCAACAGTATATATGGCAGTATTCATGATGATGGCATTGGCTTTGATGTACAGCAAGCAAAAGCAGGCAAAGGCTTACGCAACATTCAACAACGAATACAAGAAATACAAGGTAGTTTGATGATAGAAAGTATCCCTAAAAAAGGCAGTACTTTTAAGTTCACAATACCACTTTAATAACATTCGCATCCTAAGGTTTTATGAAGATTTTTGTGTAATGAAATTACTCACCATTGCCATCATAGAAGACGACGATAAAGTTCGGCATTACTTAGCCGAACAAATTCATCTCAATATAGATGTAGAAGATGTTCGTTTATTCCAAAATGCCGAAACAGCATTGCAGGAACTTACTACAATGCCAGTAGATATAGCACTTTTCGATGTAAACTTACCCGGTATGAACGGTATTGAATGTGTACGTAGGTTAAAGATGATTCATCCACGCATGCAGTGCATGGTACTTACTGTGTACGATAATGCCGATACCATATTCGATGCTTTAAAAGCTGGTGCTATTAGTTATCTTTTGAAATCTACACCACCTCAAAAAATATTAGAAGCCATCAACGAAGTGCAACAAGGCGGTAGCCCCATTAGTAGTCAAATTGCCAGAAAGGTAATTGAAGCATTTACCGTAAGGGAAAAAACAAATGAACACTTTCAAACGCTCAGCAAAAGAGAACAAGAAATGTTAGAGCAATTAGCCAAAGGATATCGTTACAAAGAAATTGCCGACAAGTTATTTGTGAGCATAGAAACTGTACGTACACACATCAGAAATATATACGAAAAACTACAAGTAAATAGTCGTATAGAAGCATTGAAAAAAACGGGATTGATTTAATACAATACTACTTTTTTACCATTGGCTTGCCTTGAGTAGCCTACTACTTTCACGTTATCAAAAACAAACTGATATAACATGAAAAAAGTAGTACTTACAGCCCTCACTATTATGGGTATCGGATTAGTTAGCTATGCTCAAGATGCTGCTAGCAAAACACCTGCTAAAAATTACAAAGCTTTTAAGGTTGATGTTGGCTTAGGTTATGCTTTCCCTTCGGGTGGCGGTGGCACCAAAGCTGGCGTAACTTTTACGGTTGAACCGCACTACCGTTTGAACGATGCATTAGCCTTAGGCTTACGTTTCGAAGGAGCAGCCTTAGGTTAA
>DMPB01000005.1:11609-15259 GCA_003456175.1 Chitinophagaceae bacterium
AGGTTTCTGTACTAAACTCTTATTGTGCTACGGGTGAGTACTACTTAAAGCCAAGTGGCTTCAGACCGTTTGTAGGTGCTGGTGCTGGTATATATACCGCTGCTTCTATTGCAGCGAGTACGAGTACTGGCGGCGCTGCTGTGGTTAGTCCTAGCCTTTCAAAATTTGGCTTTTTCCCAAGAGTGGGTTTTGAAACCGGACATTTTAGAATGAGCAGCGAGTACAACTTAGTAGGCTCAGATGTAAGCTACCTTGCTATCAAAATCGGATTTTTCTTCGGTGGTGGCAGAAAATAATCAATCATCATAAAAAATAAATTATGTATCGTAGAACCCTCGCTATTATTGCGTTCGCTTTAGCCCTATGCATTGTAGCCAATACCGCTTGTACAAAAAAAGATGATGCAGCTGAAACAACATACGAATGTAACACTTGCAAAAAAACGCCCGATGCCTTACCTGCTAATGATGCAAGCGCAAAAGGTATTTATAAAGGCATTTTCATAGGTTCTTCAGGAACCGTAGTGTTCGATGTGCAAAATGGTAGCAATGCCATTACTGCCAAATTAGTAATCGATGGTGTAACCATCAACCTCAGTTCAACTGTTACAGTAACCAATGGCCAGCCTTATGTAGCACCTTTTACGGGTACGTATAATGGTCAACCTGTTACTGTTGTATTCTCTGTAGGTGTTGGCGGTACCAGCCCTACTGTTACCACGGCCAATATACCTGGCCACCCAAATGCAGTTTTTACGATTGTTAAGGAAACTTCAACCAGCTTAATTGAATGCTTTGAAGGTACCTATAATTCTACCCGTCCAGAAACAGGCGTGTTTAACATTGTACTCTCAAGAGCACAAAATATTTGGGGTGGCACAGCAAGAGCGGTTACAGGAAGTACAAGTACTAGCAGTATTAATGGTACTATTAACAGCAGTGGTACTTTATTCCAAAGCAATAATGGCAGTCAACAACAAATAGGTACCCTTACGGGAGATGTTATTACCGGCAGCTTTGTAGATAGTAACGGACGTACCATTAATATAACAGGGAGAAGAACCTTGTAAAAACACCAACATTGAAACCTACAAACCCCATGAACACTCATGGGGTTTTATTGTTTTAACATGTATGTTTGCAACAATACAAAGCAAGCAACGGCATCATGAAAGTTACCGATCATATAGCACTAGCAAAAGATACTTTAATTTCATTTGAGATATTACCACCGCTAAAAGGTAAGAGTATCCAAAGCATTTACGATCACTTAGATCCATTGATGGAGTTCAAACCAAGTTGGATTAACGTTACGTATCACCGCAGCGAAACCATGTTCAAGAAAAAGGGCGATGGCACTTTCGAGAAAGTAGAAGTTCGCAAACGCCCCGGCACCGTTGGTATTGTAGCTGCTATCATGAACCATTATCAGGTAGATGCTGTACCACATTTTATTTGTGGCGGTTTCAATATGCGTGAAACTGAAGATGCCTTGATTGATTTAAACTTTCTTGGGGTTGATAACGTACTAGCACTTCGCGGCGATGCTGCTAAAAACGAAACTTTCTTTGAACCAGAACCGGGCGGCCACCGATATGCTATTGATTTGCTCAAACAAATCATGCGTTTAAACGATGGCTTGTACCTCGACGATGACATTAGAGATGGTGGCAAAACCAAGTTTTGTGCCGGCGTAGCAGGTTATCCAGAAAAACATTTTGAAGCGCCTAACCTCGAAATCGACTTGCAACATTTGAAAGATAAAGTAGATGCAGGTGCAGGCTACATTATGACGCAGATGTTCTTCGACAATCAGAAGTTCTACAATTTTGTTGAAGCTTGCAGAAATGCAGGCATTAACGTTCCTATTATTCCGGGTTTAAAACCCATTACGAATAAAAAACAATTATCAATACTTCCACGCATTTTTCATGTAGATATTCCTACCGAACTATCAAATGAAATTATGAAGTGCAAAACCGATGCCGATTGTGAATTGGTGGGCACCGAGTGGTTGATACAACAGAGTAAAGAACTCAAACAATTTGGTGTACCTGTATTGCACTACTATACACTAGGCAAGCCAAAGGTTATTTGGAATGCAGTGAAAGAACTTATCTAATCACCTTACGGTAAATATTTACGCTTTTTCGGCCATATCCGGAATTGCTTCCACCTTATACGCTCCAGCATCTAGCTTGGCTTTTGTTTCAGTGAAGGCAATTAAAGTTTCTTCTATATCGGCATCGCTGTGTGCTGCTGTTGGTATTAAGCGATAAATGATATGACCTTTAGGAATAACAGGATACACTACAATAGAACAGAAGATACCATAATTTTCACGCAAGTCCATTACCATAGCTGTTGCTTCTTCTACCCCACCTTTCATGTAGATAGGTGTTACAGGGCTATCAGTTTTCCCGATGTCGAAGCCACGAGCTTTTAAACCTTCTTGTAATTTATTCGCATTGTACCATAGTTTTTCTTTTAGTTCAGGCATGGTACGTAACATATCGAGGCGGCGAAGATTACCCATCACAATTGGCATAGGTAAGCTCTTTGCAAAAATTTGGCTACGAATATTATAACGAATGTAATCTATGATGATACGAGGACCAGCTAAGAAAGCACCTATCGATGCCATACTTTTCGCAAATGTGCTAAAGTATAAATCAATCGCATCTTGGCAGCCTTGTGCTTCACCAGCACCTGCACCTGTTTGGCCAAGCGTACCGAATCCGTGGGCATCGTCTACCAACAAACGGAACTCGTATTTACTTTTTAGTGCTGCAATTTCTTTTAAGCGACCTTGATCGCCAGCCATACCAAATACCCCTTCGGTAATTACAAGAATACCACCTGTTTTTTGCTTTTCAATTAAAGCACTAGCACGTTGTAATTGCTTATCGCAATCTTCAACATCGTTGTGCTTAAATACATAACGGTGGCCCGGGTGTAAGCGTAAGCCATCAATAATACAAGCATGGCTTTCGGCATCGTACACAATAACATCGTGACGGCCACAAATGGCGTCAATAGCACTCATGATACCTTGGTAACCAAAGTTCATCAAAATAGCATCTTCTTTTTGCTCAAAAGCGGCTAATTCACGCTCTAATTGTTCGTGATAAATGGTGTTGCCACTCATCATACGGGCACCCATAGGTGCAGCTAAGCCCCACTGTGCACTAGCATCGGCATCTACCTTTCTAATATCAGGATGGTTCGCTAAGCCTAAATAATTATTCAAACTCCACACTATTACGTCTTTACCTCTGAACTGCATGCGAGGCCCAATTTCACCTTCTAACTTCGGAAAAGCGAAGTAACCATGAGCTCTTTCGCGGTGCTGACCTATAGGACCATAATTCTTAACCAACTTTTCAAAAATATCTGCCATACAAGTGCGTTTTATATATTGATACTTGGGTGTAAAACGCCGCAAAAGTAAGAGAAATGCCTTACAAGCAGCTTTGTTTTTACCGTAAGGATCTTGTATAAGCTATAATTCAGGCCAATGCCATTGAATACGTACCTCAATATCGGGATGAATACTTTTAGCTACCGGACAGGTTTCGGCTGCTCTTTCCAAAATAACACGCTGCTTCGCATCGGCAATAATGTTTTTTTTTACTGTAAAGGCAACATCAA
>DMPB01000005.1:15496-16371 GCA_003456175.1 Chitinophagaceae bacterium
TTAAAGGCAACATCAATACCACTGATGCGGCGAGGTTCTGCGCCCATGTGTTTGGTGATGCTTACTTGAGTACCTTCCAAATCAACTCCCATATCGCGGGCTTTAATACCCATTATGGTAAGCATACAACTGCCCAAAGCGGTAGCTACCAAATCGGTCGGACTAAACCTTTCCCCTTTACCTTGGTTATCGGTGGGAGCATCGGTTTCGATGGTTGAGCCACTCTGAATATGTGTAGCTTCGGTTCTTAGCAAACCTTTATAAATGATTTCTGACGTCATAACTTTAGTTTTACATTACATTTACAAGCATCAAATATGCACATGGTTAAGCAATTAACAATAGTAATGGCTGTATTTGCACTGAGCCTTTCGGCTGTGCAGGCCCAAACAAAGAAAAGTAAGCAAGAAAAAAAGAAAGAACGTGCCGAGCGTATTGCCCAACTTATTAAACAAGAAGAAGAAGGGGCACTGATTTTTACCAAACAAAGTGCTTTCGGTTTTAGGTTAGCAACCGATGGTTATGGCTTTTTCTTTGAAAAAGGCAAGTATAAAACCATTACTAAAACCAATTTGTGGTGGTTAGAATTTGGTGAACGCCGCGACCCCAAAGAAGAAAAACGTACTAATTTATACCAACAGGGCAACTTTTTATTTCTTGGCAACCCCTATGTATTTGGCAAAATCAATAATTTTTACAATTTCAAAATTGGCCTTGGTCAGCAACGCCTCATTGGTGGTAAAGGCAATAAAAATGGGGTTGCTGTAAGTGCTATTTATGGTGGTGGCTTTGCATTAGGCATGTTAAAGCCTTACTACTTAAATGTTGTAGACCCTACCACTGGCGGCGATAAGAACATTCGGTATGAAGACGAT
>DMPB01000044.1:0-386 GCA_003456175.1 Chitinophagaceae bacterium
TGCGTTAGCATTTGCCGTAAGGCCATATGCTAATACTTAGTTGCGTTTATCATAACCCCAGGTGAGTTTGCTGCGTAAGGTGCTTAAAAAACTGCCTTCGTTCAGGCGTACGAGGCTAACTTCAAACTGTTCACGTTTAATGGCTAGTTGTATTTCTTTCGATACAATAGCACGCCTAGCATCGAGGTTACAAATCATTTCTTCACCACGGCCTTCAACCTCAAAGCTAACAACGGTACTATCAGGAATTACGATAGGTCTAACGTTCAGGTTGTGTGGTGCAATAGGCGTAATTACAAAGCTGCCACTTTCAGGAAATACAATGGGTCCGCCGCAACTCATGTTGTAGCCGGTACTACCTGTAGGAGTGCTTACAATCAATCCGC
>DMPB01000044.1:617-5349 GCA_003456175.1 Chitinophagaceae bacterium
GGAGTGCTTACAATCAATCCATCGGCCCAATACGTGTTTAAGAATTCGCCGTTTAAGTAGGTGTGAATTTTAATCATTGGGTTGAGGTCGCGTTTGTGTATTACAAACTCATTCAAGCCAAAGGGTGCTTCCTCAAAAATGGGCATATTGGCATCTACGTGTATTAATGAACGCTTATCTACTACGTAAGTGCCGTGTACCAAGGCATCTACGGCAGTGCTTAATTCTTCTTTACCAATGCTGGCTAAGAAACCTAATCGGCCGAAGTTAATGCCAAGGATGGGAATGGCTTTGTCTTTAACTAAAGTGGCTGAGTCAAGTATGGTACCATCGCCGCCTAGGCTAATAATACAGTCGATTTGCTCATTTAAATCGTTATGGCCTGAGAAAATTTGTGTAGCTGCATCGTAGGGACTAAATACTTCTGGATGCTTTTCTGCGAGATCTTTATATACAACTGTTTGTATCTGATGTTGCTGTAGTTCTTGCAGTAACGTGTACAGCTGGCTTTGTTGATCGGGTTCTATGCCGCGGCTATAAATAGCTACTGTCATTGCTTAAAATTGCTTGTTGTTCGTAAAGTTGCGGCTTTTTGGCCAAATGCCATGCAATAACAAAGAATGTTGCCTTTCATGTGGTTACATATTAAGGTAATTCATTAAGGCGTTGTAGTTCGCTTTTAGCTCGTTTTGGTATGCTTCTTCGCCGAAATAATAGCGGATAGTGTAATCGTAGCGTTGAAAGGTGGCTATGATATCGCTGAGTTCTCTACGGTTAATTTTGAGTGTAACTAAGAGTAGTCCAGTGCCAGTTTCTACAGAAGTGTTGCATTGTGTAATGTAGGCATCGTTGGTTTCAACAAGGCGAGATATTTCCCCAAAGCTGTAGTTGCGTTTATCCATTTCAAAAACAATCACTCCTCCAGGTTCATCGTTGCCTGTAAAATGGTGCAATGCTTGCAGCATTGCCTGAAAATGAATAGTACCCACCAGCTCTTGTTGCTCGTTGGTTACAGCTATTAGTGTAATTTGTTCTTCCGACATTAACCGCAAAGCCTGCATAGCATGATCGGTTCTAAGTACCGATTTATTAAACAGTTGGTGTTGTATGGTAGCTAAGGCAGTGCTATCAATTTCGTCTAGTAATTGCTCTTTGCTTACAATACCTACAAATACATCGCTACTCATTACAGGCAAGTGCTGCACATCGTAATCGTCCATCAATTGCAATGCATAGCTTACCTTATCTGTTATTACAAGGTTGGGGTAGGTATTAGTGGCAATTTGTTCTGCTAGCATACGATTATAAAGTTATACAGCAGCAAGCGTATTGGTTCGCTCTAAATAACACTATAAAGTTGACTGTGGTTGTGCAACTTCGGCTTTATTATATAAGCGGTTGAGAAAGCCCTCTAAAACACTATTAAAAGTATTTGGTACTTCCATCATGGGGGCGTGTCCACATTTGTCTATAAAATGAAGTTCACTATTAGGGATAAGCTTGTTAAACTCTTGTCCAACAAAAGGCGGTGTAATAGTATCGTTATTACCCCAAATTAAGCAGGTAGGTTGTTGAATTTGGCTAAGCTCGGCACCTAGGTTGTTACGAATAGCGCTTTTAGCTAGCGCAATAATTTTAATAACCTTTAAGCGGTTGTTGGTTATCTCATACACTTCGTCTACCAATTCTTTAGTAGCTACTTCAGGATCGTAAAAGGTAAGTTGCGTTTTCTTTTTAATATACTCATAGTCGCCACGCTTCGGATATGAGTCGCCCATGCCATTTTCAAACAAACCGCTGCTACCTGTTAAAATCAACGATTTAATACGCTCAGGGTGTTTAAGCACGTGTACCAAAGCAACATGGCCACCTAGGCTATTACCTAAAAGGTTGATATTCTGGTAGTCGCGAAGTTCAATGAATTTGTGAACATGCTTTTGCAAGCCACCAACACTGGTGTGAAAAATATCTAAATCGAACAAGGGTAGCATAGGCACAATTACTTTGTATTGGTGCCTGAAATGCTCAACCAAATCACTAAAGTTACTTAGTCCGCCAAATAAACCATGTAATAACACCAGTGGTTCGCCTTGGCCTTCTTCTATAAACTTAAATTTTTCTATTTGGTGTACCTCGTAATTCATTGCGTTGTTCTAAAATAGCTAAAGCTATTGCTATAGCTGGGCTCTGGTAGTTAAATGTTTAGTAAACCTTACTTGCGTAAATGTTTAGTGCTGCTTTGCAAGGTAATGGTTTTGAAGCAATAATAAGGCTTTTGCTTGTTATGCTTGCGTTTTAGCTACACCTGCAAAAAAAACCTCTAGTTGCTGAAATGTATCTTTAACAAAAGGTATGGCAGCACCAATGAAGCTTATTGCTCGTGGTCCTAGTGGCTCAATATAAGGCCAACTTGCCGACGATGCAAATGTACTTTCGGGTAATACCTGCATTTGTTTGGTAAAAAATAATAAGCTACTGAAAGCGAGCAAACCAATAAAGCTGTACAACAGAAAGCCGCCCAGCTTATTAGCCCATCCAAGCAAAGCCATATCGAGCATGGTTTCGAGAGCGTTAGCCATTTGCCGTAAGGCAAATGCCACCCCTAGCATTATCAGTAAAAAAGCCAAAAAAGGAAGCCAACTGCCGCTCCAACCGGTTTGTTGTTGTAGCCACTGTGCTAACCATGCCGATAGTTTGAGCGCTGCTGCTAAACCCACAATAAAACCAAGGAACGATGCTACCGCGATGAACAAGCCACGGGTAACACCCTTCCATAATGCCCACGATAATATGATAAGTAAGAGAATATCTATAATCATGCCAGCAACTTATGGGGCGAGTAATGCTTTAACCTTAGCACTGATGGCCTTGCCATCGGCCTTGCCGGCTAGCTGCTTGGTAGCAACACCCATTACCTTACCCATATCGGCGCCGCTAGTTGCACCAACTTCTGTAATAATTGCTTGTAGTGCTGCTGTAAGTTCTTCTTCGGTAAGTGCCTGAGGTAAGAATTGCTCGATAATGCTAATTTCTTCTTGCTCTTTTTGTGCTAGATCGGCACGGTTTTGCTGCGTGAATATATCGAGGCTATCACGGCGCTGTTTCACCAATTTTTGAAGCAACTTTAACTCTGCATCTTCTGTAAGGGTGCCGCTAAAACCGGGTTCGGTTTTAGCTTTAATGATTTCACTTTTAATAGCACGCAAACCACGCAAAGCAGCATCGTTCTTACTTTTCATGGCTTCTTTGAGTTGCTCCATTACTTTGGCTTCTAAGCTCATAGTAGTATTTGGTTTTCAGTTATTGTTGTTTGTTGGCTTGTTGTTCTTGCATTTGGCGGAACTTTTGGTAGAAAGCTTTGGCAAATACTTGCAAATCTTTCACCAAATCGGCATTGCCTGTACTGCGTTGAAAGCTATCGGCCATACCCATCATATGCTGGTAGTAAAAATCGGCCATTTCATCTACCATCATTTCCTTCGTCCATAAATCAATGCGTAGCGCCGATTTGTCGGCACCATCCCAAAAACTAACCATCATGGCTTTAGCACGCTGAGGCTCGTCGGCAGTGCTGTTTTGTGCACGCCAGAGTATTTTTTCAGGTATTTTCTGCTCGTCAAGTTCAACATCAATTACAATACTGCTCTTCATACAATATACATTAAGCTGCAAAAATAAGGCGGGTAGGCTACGCCTGTTTATTAACTTAGAAAACTATCAAAAGCTTGTACTTGCTGCGCTATGGTGGGCAAGCTGCTGTTGTAATTATACCCAGCACTTGTAAATGCAGTTAGTTGCAATTCGCTTTTGTACAGGTATATCATTTGTTTTGCTAACGTGGTTTGTTCGTGCGTATTGTAGTAGGTAACACCCGGAACGATGTATTCGTGTTCTTGTTGCAGCACTGGTACTTTGGCTGCTAAAGCTGCATGTAACCTTGCGGTAAATGTATTGCCATCGCTAATTACTGCATATGCATAAGGAATCAGCGCTTCACCATCGGTTACTATTGCAACGCTATCGCGGTACTTATAAGTAATTAGTTTTTCTGTGATAATGGTAGCAATATTGGTATCGGATATCCAAAGTATCAGGTACATACTGCTATGCTGCCATTTTTTAAATCCTGAAAAGCCTTTTAAAAGTGCTATGTAAGCAGTGGCATCGCCATGGCTGTAGGCAAGAAAAAATAGATGCCCGTTCGTATAGTTCAAGCGAATTTGCTCTGCTGTTTCCCACGCATAAGGCTTGCATATCAGGTGGTTGGCTGGGCTCCATAACTGCGTATTGGTTGCCGTTATACCTGCTGGTAAGGGAGTTTCAAACAAGCATGGTGTATCGGTGGTTACATCCTTACGGTAAATGATTACGCGTTGTACCAAACTTGCTTTTTTGATGGCAAAAGGTGTTACGATGTGTGTAATGTGATGCTTTTTGATGATAGCTGGCAACTTTACCTGCTGCAAAAGCCAGCCATCATTTGTAGCCATACTTAGTACACGATACGGTTGTGTTGATGCTTGCTTATCGTTGATGCTACCATACAAGCCATTTGTCGACATCGCCCATTGTTGCAGCAGCACTTGTATATGGGCTTCAAACGTATGTGGTTGTAGCGATGGATGATGTAAGAATAGCACGTTCATGCATTGCAAAATTAAGCGTATCGCATTAGATGTAAGGCGTTAATTGTATTCACTAAAATTTAGCAAATAGCAAGTTGTTAGCATTA
>DMPB01000044.1:5570-17729 GCA_003456175.1 Chitinophagaceae bacterium
AAATAGCAAGTTGTTAGCATTACTTGCCAGCATCTATATTTGTTGCATATTTTATGTTTATGAGTTCCGCTGATAGTAGCGATGGTCGAAAATGGTTTACTTCCATTGCTTTTGTAGGGTTGTTGATGGCGAGTTGTAATGCTGCCGAAACCAAAGTTGATACTGCTAATCTACCTGTTATAGATACTCCTGCTGTTGCAAAGCCCAAAATGGCAACCTCGGCACCTGCAAATGCTACGTATGTGTATTTGAGTTTTGATGATGGTCCGCAACCGGGCACAATGGCTTGTTATAAAGTTTGTAAATCACTTGGGGTTCCTGCTACTTTTTACATGATTGGTATTCACTTAGCCGATAAGCGTTCTATCAGTTGGTACGATTCTGTAAGGGCCGAGCCTAGTTTTTTAATTGCCAATCATAGCAATACGCATGCATATCGGAATAGATATACCACTTATTATACGAACCCTGATTCGGCTTTAGCAGATTTTATGAAAGCCGATCAACGCTTACAAGTGCCTTATAAAATAGCACGCTTTCCGGGTAATAATGCTTGGGCATTGCAGGGTAAGTTTAGAACTACCAAGCTTACACGTGCCTTAGCTCGTGCTATGGATAGCGTTGGTTATCAGGTGCTCGGTTGGGATGTAGAATGGCGGTTTAAGGGCGGCGATATGCCGGTACAATCAGTAGATGGGTTGCTGGCAGAACTAGATGCTGTTGTAAAACGTAAAGAATTATTTACCGCAAGGCACATTGTGATACTAGCACATGATCGCATGTTTAGAAGAGCTGAAGATGCCGCTAAATTGAAAGCTTTTATTGAAAAGCTACAAGCACGTAACTATGTTTTTGCAACCATGGATCAATACCCGGGCGTGAAAAAGTAGTGCTTTACCACTTTGTTATATAGCTTTACAGCTACACTTAACTAACTACTATGCAACGAAAGTGGCGTGTAATGCTAGCGATTGTATTTGCGCTGGCAGCCGTTTATTTTTTGGGTCCTACTGCTGAACCGCTTAAATACGAGTTGCCTCAATTGCAATTGGCGAGTGAACCGAAGGCATTAGCGGCCTTTGTAGCACAACAAGAAGCTGCCCAACCAATAAAGCCTGATAATGAAGCCGAAATTGTTTGGGCGAACGATAGCATGCCTGAAAAAACAAAATATGCTATTGTGTATTTGCCAGGGTTTTCGGCAACGAAAAATGAGGCAGCTCCAGTACATAAAAATGTAGCGAAAGCTTTAGGTGCCAACATGTATTTGGCTAGGCTGCATGATCATGGATTAAATACGGAGGAACCTTTCTTGAATTTTAGTGCTGAACAATACTGGCAATCGGCAGTACAAGCTTTGGCCATTGGCGAGCAGTTAGGCGATAGCGTTATTTTAATGAGTACAAGTACTGGCGGAACGTTGGCCCTAATGCTGTGTGCCGATGAACGTATTAATAAAAAAATTGCTGGCAATATTATGCTTAGCCCTAATATTGCCATTAACGATGGGGCTGCTTTTTTATTGAACAATCATTGGGGGCTACAAATTGCTAGAATGGTGCTTGGCGATAAATACATTTACAGCAGTGATCAACGCGAAGATTTTAAAAAATATTGGTACAGTAAATATCGTATAGAAGGTGCAGTGGGCTTGCAAGAGTTAATTGAAAGCAGCATGAATGTGAATACGTTTAAAAAAGTAAAGCAGCCCATGTTGATGTTGTACTATTATAAAAATGATACTGCTCAAGACAAAGTAGTTAAGGTAAGTGCTATGCTTGAAATGTTTGATAGGGTGGCTAGTGAAGTGAAAGTAAAACAAGCGTTGCCAAATGCTGGCGACCATGTGCTAGGTAATCCCATCAAATCAAAAGATATTGAGGGCGTACAAGCCGCTATTCTAACGTTTTGTAAGCGTTATCAGTAATGCGTTACCTCATAATTATCATTTGCTGCTGCTATCAACAAGTATATGCTCAGCAAAATATACCAGCCGATACGCCTGTGTTACAGTGGAGTGGTTATGCCGAAGTATATTGGCAGTATAATGCGAACAAACCCACTACCAATGCACAAGCTCCTTTTGTATATAGCCATCATCGGTTGAATGAGGTTGCTGTTAATCTTGCTTTTGTAGCTGCTAAGTATGCATCGAAACGTTACCGAGCTAATCTGGCATTGGCTACGGGTACTTACATGAATGCCAATTATGCTAGTGAGCCAGGGGTGTTACAATACGTATATGAGGCCAACGTAGGTGTACGTATTGATAAGCAAGGCCGATGGTGGATTGATGCTGGCATTATGCCTTCACACATTGGTTTTGAAATGGCTACGAGTAAAAACTGTTGGGCGTTAACACGTAGTATGAGTGCTGATAATAGTCCGTATTACGAAGCTGGTGCAAAGCTTAGTTATACCAGCAATAATCAAAAATGGCAAATGGCTTTTTTGTTGTTGAACGGCTGGCAACGAATTCAAAGAGTAGCAGGCAATAGTACCCCTGCCTTTGGCACGCAAGTAACCTATACGCCTAATACAACCATAACGCTTAACAGTAGTACGTATATAGGCAACGATTTTCCAGATAGCACGGCTAGGTGGCGTTACTTTCATAACTTCTACAGCATTATACAATTACATAAAAAATGGGCGATAACTGCGGGTGTTGATATTGGTGCACAACAAGCTGCCGAACAAAAATCGCAATTACATACATGGTGGAATACTGTAGTGTTATTACAATACAAGGCTAATCATCAATTAAGTTACTGCTTGCGAGGCGAGCATTTTAGCGATCCTCAAAAGATACAGCTTGCAACAGGCTTACCTTACGGTGCAACGATAGATGGCCTTTCGGCAAATGTTGATTATGCCATTACACCAAGTGTGCATTGGCGTACCGAAGTTAAATGGATGCAAAGTAATACAGCCGTTTTTCAAAAGCTAACCCAAGCATTAACAAGGCAGCAAGTTACCATGGCAACAAGTATTGCTGTTGATTTATAAAATTACTAATAGCCCAAGAGCCAAGTATCGTCGTAAGCATTGCCAATATAATTTCCTTGCGTTGTATGTACTGTTGTTTTAGTTTGTGCCATTTCCATGGCGCGGCTCACTATGGTATGCGTCGGAAGAAAATAGCTATTCTGAGTAGTGTTAGGTTGTAACAGCCAATCATTTACCGTAAGGTGAAATTGTGCATTCATGGTAGGAACAATGGTAACACCCAATTGTGCTAAAGCAGCTGCATTGCATAATTGCTCATATTGACCTTTAATGGGCAAACAAAGTATTTTTTTGTTGAGGTACATAGCTTCGGCCGGTGTTTCAAAGCCTGCTCCCGTAATTACCCCAGAGCAATGTATTAAACTTTCTGTAAATGCCTTATTGCTTACTGGCTGCAACAGTACGTTGTGTAATTTTTGTGCGGTTGATACCTCTTTTGAAAATACATGAAACTCGTAGTTGGGCAGTTGAAATAAATGCGGTAATAGCGCTGCATTGCTGTAATGACCAAGATACACCGTAATATGTCCGTGATTTTTCGGCTTACTTTCAACAATAGCATTTTTAATAACGGGCGGTAGGATAAAATGATCGTAAGGTTGAAAATGTAAGCCTATATATTGTGTTGCAGCAGCGTAGTTGCGTAGTATAAATTCTCCCATGATGTTTTGCTTTTTAGGCCGTGGCGTTTTGCTGCTTTGAAAGCTTGCCTGATGACCAATTTGTACGCTTGGCACACGTTGTAATTTGCAAGCTAGTGCTGTAACACAATCGAAATCATTGATGATAAGATCATACGCCTTTACAGGCAAATGCATTGCCTGATTCCATAAGGTGAAAGGGTTGCAATGCTGCAGCATTTTTGCATAATGTAAGCCGCCGTAATTCCCGTAAAATAAGCTTAAACCTTTACTACGATACGTAACATTGAAAGGCACTGAAAGCGAGCTGTTGCTGCCACTTAGCAATACATATACTTGGCCGTATGCTTGTAAATAGGGCATGAGTTCAATAGCACGTGCAATATGACCGTTGCCCGTTGCTTGTATGCTATATAAAATTTTCATGTTGTTAGAAGCTGGGTTGTATTGTATTCGGTTGTATGCCTGTACTGGCTACAAGTGTGTTTAGTAACACATTGATATCGTCGGGTATTACATTTAAGCGAGGTGGTTTATTATCGAACTTGGTGGTGTAATTATCATGATAATCTTTCGCGTTAAAATGATAAATGCTCCACGCATTTTGTTGAAACTCTAATGCTGTTAAATTTTCAATCCAATCGCCGCTGTTTAAATAGGTAACGCTGCCTTTATCTGTTGTGATTGTACGTTGCTGTGGCTGGTGAATATGTCCGCAAATCACATAGTCATAACCTTTTTCAATGGCAAGTTCTGCGGCAGTTTGCTCAAAGTCGGCAATCCAGCGAACCGCTTTTTTTACGCCATTTTTTACGCGTTTGCTAAGGCTCATTTTTTCTTTACCAAGTAGCTTTAACAGCCAGTTAATACAGCTATTAAGTATAATTAGTAAGTCGTAGCCTTTACCGCCAAGTTTGGCAAGTAGTTTAGCACTGCCTTTGGTAGTAGCATCGAAAACATCGCCATGAAAAATCCACGTCATTTTGCCATCTATTTCCATTACTACCTTGTCTGTTAGCTGAAAGTTACCCAACTGTACATCAGCATATCTGCGAAGCATTTCATCGTGGTTGCCTGTTATGTATATCACCCGCGTTCCATTTGCCATAAGGCTAAATACTTCTTTTATTACTTGCATGTGGCTTGGTGGGAAGTAGCGTTTACTAAACTGCCAACCATCTATAATATCTCCGTTGAGTACTAAAATTTGTGGTTGAATACTTTTTAGGTAATGTACCAATTCTGTTGCTTGACAACCATACGTGCCTAAGTGAACATCGCTGATAACAGAAATTGCGAGCTGCCTACGTTCCATTACAGTGGTTTTTCAAAATTCCCTTGCTCATATTAACATAATATTACGTGTGCATGATGCTATGATGAAGGAATTATGAACTAAAAGTTACTTACGTAAATAGAAAATACCGTTCATCACAAATTCAGAAAATTAGTTTTGGAAACTTTGGACGATAAAAAAGTTTCTCTAGTTTTGCTTCCGTTTTTAAATAGGTACAAATGGATGTGAAGGAAAGAATACGTGAAAAAGCAAAAGAGCTGTTTTTCCGGTATGGCTTCAAGTCGGTTACCATGGATGAAATAGCCTCACAGCTTGGTATAAGCAAAAAAACGCTGTATCAGTATTATGGCGATAAAGACATGTTTGTGGATGAGGTGATGGAAGGTGAGATGGAATGCATGCGAGCAGATTATCATGAAATGAAAGCAGCAGCTGAAAATGCTATTGATGAATGCTTGCGTGATTTAGAATCGATGGAAGCGGTAATGAATACCATGAACCCTATTGTGGTGTTTGATTTAGAAAAGTTTTATCCAAAAACATTTGCAAAATTTAAACAGCATAAAAATACTTTTTGGCTAGAAGAGATTAGATCAAATATTGAACGTGGCCGATCTGAAGAATTATATCGTACCGATTTTGATATAGATATTATTTCCAGATTCAGAATTGATGCGGCTTTCATCATGTTTAATCAAGAAATGTTCCCTTATCCTAAGTATAATTTGATGCAGGTAAGCAAAGAGATATATCTCCATTTTTTAAATGGAATAGTGTCTGCTAAAGGCAAGAAAATTTTAGATAAATACATCGCCAAGCGTAATAAATAACTTAATTAATCATAAACCCTTGTATGAAATATGTAGTTCAATGCTTTTTACTATTGCTGCCAGCAATGGTATGGGCACAAGAAAAAGAAGAGAATTTAGTAACCGCACATGCGTTCACAATTGCCGATTGTATTGAATATGCCAAGCGGCATAATGTGCAAGTGAAAAATGCACTCTTAAATGTGCAAATTCAGCAACAAACCAATCGTAACATCACTAGTGCCGCTTTACCGACTATTTCTGGAAATGCTGCCTTTACAGATTATCTACAAATACCTGTATCGGTAATTCCGGGTGAGATATTTGGTGGTGCCCCTGGCTCGTTTGTACCAGTTCAGTTTGGTGTGAAGTACAACACTAATGTTGGTTTGAACTTGCAACAGTTGCTATTTGATGGTCAGGTTTTTGTTGGCTTACAAGCACGTAAGGCTAGTATTGAATTTCAACAAAAAGCTTACGAAGTAACAGCGCAAGCGATTAGAGCTAATATCTACAAGATTTATTATCAGTTGGTAGCTGCTAAAACACAGTTAGAAATTTTAGATGCCAATATTGTAAGAGCAAAAAAGTTTGAATCAGATGCAAAGGCGCTCTATAAAAATGGGTTTGCTGAAAAGTTAGATGCCGATAGGGCTGCTGTTCAGGTTGCAAATCTTGAAATGCAAAGAATGTCTGTGCAAACACAAATAGATAATGGTTATGTTGGTTTAAAGTTTTTAATGGGTATGCCTATTAAAGATTCTTTGTTGCTAACAGAAACCATCTCAGAAGATCAATTAAAAGAACAGTTACTTGATAATAATTACGATTATAACAATCGTCTAGAATATCAGTATGCTATGCTTGGTAAGCGATTGGGCGAATACAATGTTAAGCGTTACAAACTCGCTTACTTACCAACGGTAGCATTAAGTGGTACCTATGTGCATCAAACACAACGTAATCAGTTTGATATGTTCAAGAAGGGAACACCTTGGTTTAATACCTCGATTATTGGTTTGAATATCTCAGTACCCATTTTCGATGGTTTTGCTAAAGATGCTAACCTTAGAAAAGCAAAACTGGAGTTGCAACAAACTGAGAATAATATCGCTGATTTCAAAAATCAAGTAGATAATGAGGTGAAGCAAGCATATAACACTTACAAGAATGCAATTCTGATGTTAGATAATCTGAAAAAGAATAGCAACCTTGCTGAACAGGTATATCTACAAACAAAAAAGAAATTTGAAAGCGGACTCGCAAGCAACACAGATGTAACCAATACACAAGCAGATTTAATTACAGCACAAACCAATTACATCAATGCGATGTATACTGCCATTATTGCTAAGGTAGATTACATGAAAGCAACCGGAAAATTACCATAACTAAATACTTAATCTTAAAAGAAAATAGCATTTATATGCAAACGATAAAATACATATTTGTTGCTGCAACATTAGCTACTGCGGTAGCTTGTACAGTTACTCCCGAACAAAAGCTTGCAAAGAAAAAAGAAGAACTCACAAAGTTAAAAGATGATCGAGCGAAGCTCAATGTAGAAATTGAAAAGCTCGAGAAAGAAATTGTAAAACTTGATCCAACACAAAAGGTAGAAAAGCCCAAATTGGTATCTATTGCAACCGTTGCTACACAGCCTTTCTCACATTACATTGATTTACAAGGGCAGATTGTAGCCGAAGATATATCTTATGTAGCACCACGAAATGGGCAAGGTGGTTACGTGAAAGCCATTTATGTGAAGCGCGGACAAGCAATTAAAAAAGGCCAGTTGGTTTTAAAGTTAGATGACGCGATTTATCAAAAACAAATAGCCCAAATTCAAACACAATTGAATCTTGCTAAAGATGTACTTCGTAGAAGAGAAAATCTTTGGAAAGATAATATTGGTACCGAGTTTGATTTAGTACAAGCCCGTAATAATGTAGAAGCTGTTGAGCGGCAGATGGAGTTGGCAAAAGAACAGCTTTCGTTCACTAACGTATATGCAGATATGGATGGTGTAGTAGAAGAAATTACCATAAAAGTAGGCGAATTATTTAGCGGTACTCCATTAGCTGGTTATGTGAAATTAGTGAACAGCAGTAATCTTAAAGTGAAAGTGAATGTGCCTCAGAACTACTTAGAACGTGTGAAAGAAGGGATGAACATTACTGTAAATGTTCCAGATGCTGGCAAAACTATAGCTGCTAAAATTACGCTGAAAGGCCAGTTAATTGATGTTCCAAGCCAGAGCTTTTATATTGAAGCAACTATTCCTGCCAATAGTGGTATTAAAGCCAATCAGTTCGCCAGCGTACAAATTTTAGATTACAGTGTAGCCAATGCCATTGTTGTGCCTGTTAATATTGTACAAAACGATGAGAAAGGAAAATTTGTAATGGTTGTTGCACAAGATGGTAAAGCACAAAGAGCTAAAAAGCGTGTTGTAACTACAGGTGAATTGTATGGTAACAACTTAGAAATTAAAGCTGGCTTAAATTCAGGCGATATCATTATAACAGAAGGATATCAATCGGTGTACGAAGGGCAGGCTATCACCACAAAGCAGTAGTATTATGCTGTTACTTGAAGTATAGTTTTTCATTTGCCTGTAAAGGCGTAGTACACTCCTAAACCAAAAAGTATGCAATTATCTTCATTTAACTTCAAGCAGTTCAAACCTACTACTTGGAGTATTAAGAATAGAACATCTATTTATCTGCTCATGCTTATGGTCAGTTTAGCTGGTATTTTCCAGTTTATTACACTACCAAAAGAGCAGTTCCCTGATATTGTAATTCCAACAGTATTTGTACAAACAATCTACGTTGGTAACTCGCCCAAGGATATTGAAAACCTCGTAACACAACCTATTGAAAAACAAATTAAAGGTATTACGGGTGTTAAGGTGAAAAAAGTAACAAGTACATCTCAACAAGATTTTAGTGCCATTATTGTTGAGTTTGATACCGATGTTAAAACAGACCTCGCGGTACAGAAGGTAAAAGATGCAGTAGATAAAGCCAAACAAGATTTGCCTACCGATCTTACACAAGAGCCTGTTGTTCAAGAGGTGAGCTTTAGCGAGCAGCCTATTATGTACGTGAACGTAAGCGGCGATTACGATCTCATGCGTTTAAAAAAATATGCCGATGATTTGAAAGATAAATTAGAAGAATTGCCACAAATTAATCGTATTGATTTAGTTGGTGCTCCTGAACGAGAATTTCAAATCAATGTAGATAATTACCGCATGCAGAGTGCTGGCGTTACATTCGACGATATTGAGGGTGCAATTAAACGCGAAAATCTTGATATCAGCGGTGGACTGCTCGATGTAGGTAATATGAAGCGTAACTTACAGTTAAAAGGTCAACTTAAAACAGCGTACGATATTGAGAAAATTATTCTCAAGAATATTTCTGGTGCACCTGTGTACTTAAAAGATATTGCTTCTATTAAAGATACCATTAAAGAAAAAGAAAGTTATGCCCGCCTTGATGGTAAAAAAGTAATTACCCTAAATATTATTAAGCGTAGTGGCGAAAATTTAATTGAAACTAGCGACGATGTTAAGCGTGTAACAGAAGAACTAAAAGAAACCATCTTCCCCAAAGATTTGAATGTTGTAATCACAGGCGATCAAAGCAAGCTTACAAGAGTATCGTTCAACGATTTGGTGAACAGTATCGTTATTGGGTTCGTATTAGTACTAGTGATATTAATGTTCTTCATGGGCGTAACCAATGCGTTCTTTGTGGCCTTGAGTGTGCCGCTTAGTATGTTCGTGGCATTTGTTTTTCTGCCTGCCGCCGATTTAATTGTTGGTACGCATGTAACGCTCAACTTCATTGTACTATTCGCCTTACTGTTTGGTCTAGGTATTATTGTAGACGATGCCATTGTGGTGATTGAAAATACACACAGAATTTTTGTAGAGGGCAAGGGAAAAGTATCTTCTGAACGAAGTGCCATTGAAGCTGCCGGCGAAGTATTTGTGCCTGTATTAGCAGGTACATTAACCACTTTAGCTCCTTTTTTCCCGTTGTTATTTTGGCCGGGTATTATTGGTAAGTTCATGATTTACTTACCAACCATGCTCATCTTTACCCTAGCAGCATCATTAATTGTGGCTTTTATCATGAACCCAGTATTCGCTGTAGATTTCATGAATCATAGTGATGATGAAGAGATAAAACAAAAAGCGAAGTTGTTTAAAAAGCCTGGTTTTTGGGCGGCCATCATCCTTGGTGTATTACTCGATGTATGGGGCAGCACTTTAGGTCATCCTGAAGGCGATATGGCTTTCTTCTGGGGTAACTTGTTATTGTTCTTAACGTTCTTGGTAGTACTCAATCGTTACTTCTTACAGCATATAATTTTATCGTTCCAGAACAAGGTATTGCCTTGGATTATGAACCACTACGAAAGCTTATTACGTTGGGCTTTGGTAGGCTGGCGCCCAGTAGGCTTGTTGCTTGGTACTATTGGTTTGCTCATCTTCAGTTTTGTATTTTTTGGAGCTATGAATGTGCCGGTGGTATTTTTCCCGAAAGGCGATCCGAACCAAATTTATGTATACCTAAAGCTACCAGTTGGTACCAACGTAGCTTATACCGATAGTGTAACAAGCCAGTTAGAAACAAAAGTGTACAAGGTGTTAGGGATGGAAAATGGCAAGAAAAACCCAGTAGTAGAAAGCGTTATTACAAACGTTGCTGTGGGTGCCAGCGACCCAGCAAGTGGCGATAGAAGTACACGTAGCGAACTAGGCCGTATTCAAGTGTCGTTTGTAGAGTTTGAACAACGCCATGGGGTAAGTACAGCACCTTATTTAGATGAAATTCGTAAGGTGGTGAAAGGCATTCCAGGTGCAGAAATCAGTGTCGATCAAGAACAGGGTGGTCCTCCAACCGATCCACCGGTGAACATTGAAGTAGCCAGCGAAGATTTTGATAATATGATCAAAACAGCTGTGAGCCTTAAAAACTACCTCGATAGTATTCAAGTGCCAGGCGTAGAAGAATTGAAAATGGATGTTGATTTGAGCAATCCAGAAATTACCCTTACGGTAGATAGGCAACGTGCCTTACAAGAAGGCGTAAGCACAGCTCAAATTGGCTTAGCCATACGTACCGCTTTGTTCGGTAGAGAACTTAGTAAAATTAAAGATGGCGAAGATGAATACAAAATTCAACTACGCAACAATCAGTTGCAACGCCATAGTTTGAGCGATTTACTAAACATGCGTATCACCTTCAGAGATTTCACTACCGGGCAGGTTAAAAACATACCTATCAGCACCGTTGTAAAGGCCGATTTAACCAGCACGCTAGGTAGCGTAAAACGCAAAAATCAGAAGCGACAAATTAGCATTCGTAGTAATGTGCTTACAGGCTTCACACCAACTGCAGTGAACCAAGTGTTAGAAGATCATATTGCTGGTTTCCAAGGCAAGCTCGATGGTGTAACCATTCGCCAAACAGGTGAAGGTGAGCAACAAGCCGAAACAGGCGCTTTCTTATCAAAAGCATTAGTAATTGCATTGTTACTCATTCTCTTCATTTTAGTATTACAGTTCAATAGCATCAGCAAATCGGTAATTATCTTAACCGAAATAATCTTCTCTGTTATTGGTGTATTACTAGGTTTTGCCATCACTGGTATGGAAGTGAGTGTGGTAATGACGGGTGTAGGTGTACTAGGCTTAGCAGGTATTGTAATCAAAAACGGTATCCTTGTAATTGAGTTTACCGAAGAGCTACGTAGCCGTGGCATGAAAACAAGAGAAGCCACCATCCTTGCGGGAAAAGCACGTATCATCCCCGTACTACTTACAGCAGTTGCCGTGGTGCTTGGCTTAATACCGTTGGCTGTTGGTTTCAACATCAACTTCATCACCATGTTCTCAGAACTTGATCCGAAAATTTTCTTCGGTGGCGACAATGCGGTGTTCTGGAAACCACTCAGCTGGACCATCATCTTCGGTGTACTGTTTGCCTTCTTTATGACGTTGGTAATTGTACCAAGTATGTACATCATTGCCGAGCGCCTACGCCGCCCAATGCGTAGAATGTTCGGTGGTAAGTGGATCAGTTTCTTAGGCATACCACCACTTACAATCTTATTCATTGTATTAGTAATTATTGTAATGATAAAACATCTGATGGTAGTAGCACGCCGCCGCCGCAAGTTAGCAGCAAGCCGTGCCACAGCGAACGAATCGTTTATTGGCAGTTGGTTCTAAACATTACACCATAAATATTTACAGTTGGTTTTGGTAATACAAACACGCCCCGCCTTTCTAGGTGGGGCTCTTTGTTAGTAGCAATAGCATTTACGTAAGTACATAAGTATACCTTACGGTAAATGAGGGATGCTACAAGTCATACAGGGC